>CAZAFS010000001.1:0-70701 GCA_964484165.1 uncultured Opitutaceae bacterium
TCCCGGTGCTCGAGGTCGGAGAGCCACGTCTTGCTGTCGCGGGTGAGCCCGCGCAGGCGGTCGACCTCGGCGTCGAAGCCGGTGCGGATGTAGCCCGCCTCCTGCAGATCGGCCGGCAGCTCGTCGGCCAGCGCCCGGTCCAGCAGGGCCCGGAGGTCGGGCAGGTCGGCGATGCGGGAAACGAGGCTCTGCAGGGCCGGCGGCGGTCCGCCGGTGAGCTCGGTGGCGGGACCCGGGCCGGCGGCGATGGCCTGGACGACCTCGATGATCGCGGGCAGCTGGGCGAGGGTGTCCTTCACGCCGCCGAGCTCGCGCGGGGTGCGCAGGCGGTTCTGCAGGCGGCCGAGGATGCGCGGCAGATCGCGGACGTGCCGGAGGAGGTCGTGCAGTTCGGCGAGGCGCACCGGCCGCGCCAACAGTTCCCCGACGATGGCCTGGCGCCGGCGGCTCTCGTGCAGGTCGAGCGTGGGCGCGGCGAGCCAGCGCTCCAGCATCCGCGCCCCCGCGGCGGTGGCGGTGCGGCCGATGGCGCCGAGGAGCGAGCCCTCGCGCGCGCCGCGGACGGACTGGAAAATCTCCAGGTTGCGCAGGGTCGCGGGATCGAGCAGCAGCGCATCCGAGCTGCGGTATTCCTGCAACGTATGCAGGTTGGCCGGCTTGGCGCAGAGGTTCTCGGTGGCGTAATGGATGATCGCGCCGGCCGGTCCCAGGCCGCGGTGGGTGTGGCTGATGCCGAAGCCCTCGAGGTTGAGCACGCCGAGCGCGTCCATGACCGTGCGGGCGCCGGCCGCGGTGTCGAAGTGGTAGGCCGGCAGCTCGGTGCAGGCGCGGCCGGCACAAAAGGCGTGGAGCGCGTGGAGTGCGGTCTGCTCGTGCGGCGCGGCGCGCCACGCGGCGGGCGCCCCCTCCATCACCAGCACCTCGGACGGGTCGAGCGCGGCGAGCACCGGCAGCAGGCTCTCGATGTGCGTGTCGGTGGCGATCCGGAACTCGCCGGTCGAGAGGTCGAGCCAGGCCGCGTGCAGGACCGCGCGGTCGAGCGAGACAGCGCACAGGTAGTGGTTGCGGCCCGCCTCGAGCTGGTTCGGCGCCAGCGTGGTGCCGGGGCTGAGGATGCGGATGAGCGAACGCTTGACCAGCCGGCCGGGGCGGGCGGGCTCCTGCTGGTCGCACAGCGCCACCTTTCGGCCGGCGGCGAGGAGGCGGTTCACGTAGGTGTCGACCGCGTGGTAGGGAATGCCCGCCATGGGCGCGTCCTGGCGCTTGGTCAGCGTGAGGCCGAGCAGGCGCGAGCCGGCCTCGGCATCCTCGTAGAACATCTCGAAAAAGTCGCCCAGCCGTAACAGCAGCAACGTACCGGGCGGCAGGCCGCGCTTGACCTCGAAATACTGCTGCATCATTGGGGTTTGGTCTTTCATACCATACCCTCATACCACCCACGCCCGAAATGAATCAATCGACCAAGGCCGAGTGGCGCCGCACCACGATCCAAGGGCTCTACGAATACCGGCCGCGTGGCACGCCGGATACCGAGCGTGGGGTTTACTACTCCCGCTTCAGCCTGAACGGCACCCGAACCTTTCGCTCTCACGAGACCAGTGTCTTTGAACATGCAAGGATTAGGCACGCAAAGCTTATGGTCGATGTCGAGAAAGACCGGCGCCGGGGTGCGGACCTAGGCACCCCGTTCAAGACTCTGGGGAGCCTGCTCGCCGAGGTCGAAAGGCGTCTGGCCGCCATTGAAGTGGCCAAGGGGACCACTGTTGGCAGGCGGAACAACATCGCGCGTCTCAGGCAGCACTGGCGCCGGGGGAATTTCGACACCTTCCTGGCCCGGAACGTCACGGCTGACGTCATCAGCGAGCTGCGCGACCACCTGCTGAAGGAGGCGCCCTGGCATTACCATTTTGGAAGGAAGCGACGGGGGTTCAACCGTCGCGTGGTGAACATAACCCTGTGGGTGCTCAAGGTCATCATGGATCTCGCCGTCGAAAAGATGGTCGTCATTGAGAACCCGTTTCGGGTTTCCCGCGTGCTGCAGCAGCGGCTGACCGCTGGCGGTAAGGGTTCGAGGAAATCGGCCGAACCAGAACCCAAGCCGGCCATTCCTTCGCGCCCGGACATGATGCGCATCCTGGCCGAAATGCCGCGCGTCCCGGAGAATTCGGAGAACTTCCGCCCCAATCCTGAACAGCGGCGGTACCTGGAGGTCCAGGCGGTGGAAATGGCCGATTTCGCGGAACTGCTGGCGTTTTCGGGGATGCGCAAAGGCGAGGCCAAGCGTTCGACGGTCGCCGATGACTTGGGCGACGAATTCAAGATCCACGGCACCAAATCGGAAAGCTCCGAGCGCACGATTCCGGTGAATCCGATGCTGCGCTCGGTGCTTGATCGCATCAAGAGCCGGCGGATCGGCCCGCGGTCGCCGCTGGTCGTCACCTGGGAGCCGGGCGTGGCCCTGAAGCGCGCCTGCCGGCGGCTCGATCTGCCGCCGCTGCGCAACCACGATCTGCGGCACTTCTTTGCCTCGGCCTGCATCGCCAGCGGCGTTGACGTGCCGACCGTCTCCCGCTGGCTCGGCCACGCCGACGGCGGTGCGCTCGCCATGAAGACCTACGGCCATTTGCTGCGCGATCATAGTATTGCGGCGGCGAAGAAGGTGGATTTCACCGGCAGCGGCAGCGCCGCTCGAGCGATTCCCGCGTGATGAGCACCCGCCGGGTTCCGCCGATCCGTTTGAGGTTCCCGAGAATCAGTTCCTTGTAGAGGGAAGAGCGGGAGATCCCCCCGAGAAGGCGCCGCGCGGTCTTGCCGTCATACGCTTCCGGCAGAGCCGGCGCGGCCGATTCCGGCCGCTGCGCCTCTCCCTCCAAGCCCGCGCCAATGTGAAGGCAAAATTCATGGGCTTCCGTCTCGTCGGCGGCTTCCGACCACAGGCGACGCAAGCGGCCGTTGGCCGCACGAATGGCAGAGAAGGTCTTGATGCTGGTCACGATCATTTTCTCAGCCGCGGGTCACCTTTTCCCGATTCCTTTGCAGCAGACGGCGCCCCATCACCGTAAGCACATGGCAATGCTCCATGTGACTATTCACCTGCGATGAGGATTCACGCCATCTGGTCATGCTTGGTGGCTATCATAAACCCATACGAACTCGAGAAATTACCGCAGGTGAAGTGCCATGAAGTGTCTGAAACGGCTTCGTTCAGCTGTGGCGCGACCGACCAACCCTATCCGAATCAAATCATACTCGACACCCAGATGAGCGACAGCCGTCGCCGCCGTCTACCTATACAATGAGGCACACGCCACCCCTAACGGTCGTTAGGCGCAGGTTGCTTCGCTACTGCTCTGCTGCTGCATTTGTCCGGTGTCCGCACTGTTTCTGTTTTACTTGAACCCATACAAACGTATTATGCCGACAAAAGCCATCCTCCGACCTGCACGCCCGCTTGATGGACGACGCCCGGCGTTATGATCCGGCGGAGCACTCTCGCAGCCGGCTGGCGCCGTTACGAGACGTCCTGCTGATTTGGCGGGCCAAGGCCATGAGCTATGAACAGATTGCGGCGGCCCTGACCAGGCATGGGCTCAAGACCTTACCGGCAGGCGTGGGCGCCTTCTGCCGCCGAACCTTGTCCAAGGCGGAGATCCTGCGGGAACAGAACCGAATCCGGACGGAGACGCCCAACAAGCCGGTTGCGATCGCTTCGAGCTTCCAGGGGCTCTCCGCGGTCGCACCGCCAGTTCCGGCACCGCTGCCGCCGGGCCGCCGGGGACCAAGGATCGCCCGGGACAATTACTGACCAACGAGCGAGGCGGCGCCTGGATTCAAGGCTTCCCGCCCTTGCGTGCCTTTCGGGCGGCCCACCCGCGAGGCTTCGGAGGGAAGGCGGCCAGGTATTTCCTTATCGCTGGCGCCAGGGCTTCGTCGTCGGGAGCAGCCCGCAGCAACGCGCGTACGACAAACGCCCGGTTGGCCAGCATTAGCTTTTCTGCCAATTCGGTGACGACGCCGTCGAGTTTCTTCACCAAATCGGGCGACAAATCGACCGTCGGGTGACCGGCCACGCAGTCAGCTTCCCTCGGCCCTCCCTTCCTTTCGTAGGTCTTGGCGAGCAGTACTGCGTGGGCGAACATCTCAGTGGCGGAGGTGAGGTGGATCAGCGCGCGCAGCACCGTGCCCCCGCGCACCGGAAGTCCCCTCTGGCGCAGTCCGACCCTGCACGTGTTCAGCGCCTGCACGTCGGCGGGGTAGAACGTAAAGCTGACCTTGATGGACGCCGGGTCCGTACTCATGGCGAAACCATATCCCCATACGCGAATCGTTGACAACGGCCAAAGCTCCGTGGGCGGATAGCCAATTCCGCAGACCGTGTCTGCGAAATGCGCTGGGACCAGCCGGGACGCATTTCGGCAGACACTGTCTGCCGAAACTGGTGCGGCCCGGGCTGGGTGCGAAATTCGAGGCGACGGTTCGGAAATACGACCGACCGCTGCCAGCCGGGAATTCCAAATCACTGATTCGAAAATTCGACTTAGCCGGACGCGCCGCTGGTTTTACTCTGTCGCGCCGTTGCCACCGCTGCGCCAGCTGTAGGCGAGGAGCAGCCGGCCTTCTTTCATGCGCGTAAGTCCGGGCGACATGCAGTTCACTAATGCGTCCTTGTCGTCTACGACGACCCACGGCTTCGACCACGTTCGACCATCGTCGGCCGAAGTCATGCCGCTGATGCGGGCGTAGCCGTCATCGCCGGTCGGGTCGCATCGCAGCGGCGAGGGGGGCGGGCGCTCGGCGACCGGCAGGAGGTCTTCGCGAAGGAATTCCGACCAGAGGAGCAATAATCGGCCGTCCTTGAGCCGAATCACCGTTTGTTCGCCGTGCTTGGGCGCCTCGACGGTGGCCCGAACGATGATTTGTTTTTTGACGCCGGGTATTTCACGAAGCGCCGGAAGACCTTCGTCCCAGGCAGCGCTGACGGCCGGCACCAGGTGCGCGGCGAATAACGAGAACGCGACGGCGGAGTATTTCATCGCGGTTGAGAAAAACGTTCGCTGCTCCGCGGGCAACGCAAGCAGTCCGGTTCTTTTCCTGCACCTTTGCTTCCAACTCGCGTAAGCACGAAGCGAAACTAGATAAGGCCGCACCCGATGATGACGACTAGTGCCCCGGTTTTTGACTTAGTGGTCTATGGTTCGACCGCTCCGGGCATTGCCGCCGCGGTCCGCGCAGCTCGAGAGGGGTTGAACGTTGCGCTGATTGGCGCCAGCCAGATACTCGGCGGAAGCCTGCCGTCGCTCGGCGCGATCGAGACGCACTACCGCGGCAACCGGGCTCCGCTACTGCAGGAATTCGTCGACGCCGTGCAGTCCTATTATCGCGAACGATTCGGTGCCGACTCAGAGCAATATCGCGCCAGCACCGAGGGCAAGATGCTGACCTTTGAACCGCATGTAGCTGAATCAGTGCTCGAGTCCATGGTGGCGGCGGAAATATTTCTCCGGGTTTGGCGCGGATTTGTGCCAGTGGCGGCGAACAGGGAAGGGGCAATGATCCGGGCCGTGGTGTTTCAGGGCGTGGAGACCGGCGAAAAGCTGCGCTTGGCGGCAGGGGCGTTCATCGAGGCAAGTTACGAGGGAGACCTGATGGCTTTGGCCGGCGTGGCTCATCGCGTCGGTCGGGAGGCGCGGGCTGAATTCGGGGAGCCAAGCGCGGGCCGGGTGTTCACGAAGTGGCTTACCGGTGTGTATCCGCGTGCCGCGGTCGAGGGGCGGCTGAACTTGATCACCGCCGGTGCGACCACCTCGGCGCCACAGCCCGGCAGCACGGGGGAGGGTGACGAAAACATCCAGTCCTACAGCTACCGGCTGTGCCTGACCGACAATCCCGCGAACCGTCGATTGCTGGCTGCGCCGCCGCCGCGTTACGACCGCGTGAAGTATGCGCCCATTTTGTTGCCGCCGGTGGAGAAGGCAAAATTTCCCCTGCCGTTCCATCATCGTTTTCTGATCTACTCGTTGGGCGAAATGGTGGCGCGCGACCACATTTTCCACGGCCATCAGCTCCCCAATCGCAAGCGAAGCTGGAATGCCACCAACTTCACGGGGGCCGGCCGCGACTATCCCGCAGCGGATGCCGGCACCAGAAGGCAAATTGCCCGGCAACATATGGATCACGCCTTGGGTCTGATGTGGTTTTTGCAGACCGATCCGGCCATGCCGGCCGAATTGCGAGGCCAGGCCTGCGAGTGGGGGCTGGCGCGGGATGAGTTCACCGACAACGACAACCTCCCGCCCCAGCTCTATGTTCGCGAGGCACGGCGGATGGTGGGACGCAGTAATTTTACCGAGCATGATGCGCTCGCCGCGCCGGGAACGGAGCGCGCACACCTCCACGCCGACTCCATTGGCATCACGGAATTTTCCCTCGATTCGCTCGCTTGCACCACCGAGCGACAACCCGGCACTCTGTGCGACGGACAATTGTTCCAGATGGAAGAATCACGTCCGGGCCAAGTGCCATACGGCGTTGTGCTGGCCCGCGAGCTCGACAACTTGCTGGTGGTCACAACTGTGTCGGCGACACATGTCGGCTGGGGCACGATCCGCCAGACCCCAACGTTGATGCACTTGGCGGAATCGGTGGCGTGGGCCGTTGTGCTCGCGGCGCAAAAGAAAATCGCTCCGGCGAGCGTGAAAGTTGACGATCTCCAGCGCATCCTGGTCGCGCGCGGCGTGATGATTTCGTTTTTCAACGATTTCGACATGGGTATCCGCGAACCGTGGGTGCCCGCTGTTCAATATCTTGGCCCGCGGGGATTCTTCACTTCCTATGACGCTCGGCCAACTGAGGCGCTTGACTTTGCGACGGCAACGGCATGGGCAAGCATCGCCGGCGTGCCGGCCGCAACGCTGGCTGGCCTCAACCGTGGCGCCGCGTGCTTGCGCTGCTTCGCCGCGGGCTGAGGATCGGCCGCCCAGGGTGATCACCGCCGGGATATTGCTTTCAAAACGGCTGGGCGGCGGGACGCAGTTGGACGTCGCACACCTGCACGCCGGGCGGTGCGGAGAGGATGTAGCGGACGGCCGCGACAATGTCCGTTGCCGCAAGCGGCGCGTAAGGGTAGGTGCCTTTCTGCGTGAGCAATCCGTTAGGTTTGGAATGCCATGGAGTATCCACGAGGCCTGGCGAAACCAGGGCGACCTTTACGGTGAGTCCTTCTGCGAGTAGCTCGTTGCGCATGCCGTCGGTCAGAATGCGCAGGGCGTGCTTGGTAGCGGCATAGAGTGCCGGCGTGCCGGGAACGACCCTGTGCCCGGTCATGGACGAAACATTGATGATTGCGGCATCGGGCTTGCCGCGCATGCCCGCGGCGGCTTCCCGCATGCAGACGAGCGCCGCCCGCACATTGATGTCCAGGGCGGATTGGATTTCGTCCCAGTCGGCTTGAATTAGCGAGCGGCCGCCCAGAGATCCCGCGCTGTTGACGAGCACGTCAACGGTTCCCCAATGCGCCGCAACGCTGGCGAAGAAGCGCCGATTTGCTGCCACCTCGCGCTGGTCACCCACCAACACCAGCGCCTCCCCTCCGGCTGAGCGAACGGCGGCGGCGGTTTCGGCGAGCGCCGACTCGCGCCGCCCGGTCACCGCAACCTTCATTTGTAGCCGGCCAAAATCCTCGGCAATGGCGCGCCCGATTCCAGACGACGCCCCCGTGACGAGGGCGATTTTCCCGCGCCAACGTTCGGTATCTTGGACCATGGATTGAGCATCGCGAGGGTCTGGCTCCGGTTGCAATGGGGGATTGTGGTCCAATCTGCGCACCAGTCGATTGCCTTTGGACTGGACCGTGCACGGCAAAACACTACGGCGTGTCTTCAAACCCTCGGTAACTGAGTTTGAGGCCTGAGCGTCGTCGGAATGCCATGAACATCATTGAACGCTGGGAACTGCCGGAGCCGCTGTGGGACCGGCTTAAGAAATTAATCTGATCCGACGCCGCTATCGGCAGAGGGCAGAATGGCACAGGCGCGGCGGACGGCCGCCCAAGGACGATCGGATGATGGTAACGGCGATGTGGTATGTCCTGCGCACCGGCCTGCCGTGGCGGGATCTGCCCGAGCGCTTCGGCCCGTGGAGTTCGGTGTACACGCGGTTTCGTCGTTGGTGCGGGTACGGCCTGTGGGCGCGCCTGTTCCGGCGAATGCGCTCCCACGCCTGGGACCAGATCCGCAGTCTGGACTGCTCGCACGGCAAGGTGCATGCCGACGGGGCCAATCCTGCGGGCGGCCAAGAGGGCCAAGCGATGGGTCGAACCAAGGGCGGCCTCAACTCCAAGGTGGCCGCAACGGTGGATGCCTTGGGCCGACCGGTGCAACTGGCCGTGGCGCCTGGGCCGCAGCATGACTTGCTCGCCTGCGCGCCGTTGCTGCCGAGCTTGCGCGACTGCTGGTTGCTGGCCGATCGCAGATTCGACGCCGACGACTTCCGCCAGCGGCTCGACGCTCAGGGGGTGCGGGCCTGCATCCCACCCCGGTCGGGCCGGCGCTGGCCCAGTCGGTTCAGCCGCCGACTGTACCGGCAACGCCACACGGTCGAAAACTTCTTCGCCCGGATCAAACGATACCGCCGCATCGCCACCCGCTATGAAAAACTCGCCGATCATTTTCTTGGCTTCCTGCTATTCGCCGCCGTGCTCGATTGGCTCAAGTTTGGGGTTTGAAGACACGCCGTAGAGATGATCGGCGGCGGAGCCTCGGCGCGAGGAACGTAGGCCCCCTCTGCCTTCGGCAGCGGACCGCGACGGCTCGCTCAGGCGGGCGTGATGGGCTGGCAGAGTGCGGCCAAATTTTCGGGCGGAGTCGGCGCGGGAATCTCGCAACCGGCGTTGACCATAAAGGGCGCGCCGGCATCGGCATAACAGCGGCGGATGGCGGCGGCGATGCTTTCGGGCGATCCGCGCATGACGCAAGCAACCGGATCGACGTTACCGGACAGGACGATTCGCGGCCCCAGCACGCGGCGGGCCTCGGCCAAGCTCACCATGTGGTCGATGTCGATGACGTCGAGACCCAGCGTCGCGATGCCCGGCAGGAGATGCTTGATGTTGCCGCAAATGTGCAGCCGGACGTGCACGCGCATCTCGTGCAGCGTCGCCACGAGCCGCTGCTCGTGCGGCAGGATGAGCGTTTCGTATACCTTCGCCGACACTTGGCTGGCCACGGCATCGCCAATGCCGATCGTATCGGCGCCGGCGGCCACCTGCGGGCGGGCGAAATCGATCGCCGTTTCCACACAGCGGGCCATTAACGCGTCCGTGTAGGCCGGATCATCAAGCAGATCCATGAAGAAATTGGACACGCCGCGCAGATCGGCGGCCTCCGCGGCCGGGCCCTCCACCCAGCCCATGATCGAAAAGCGGTCGCCCGCCCGCGCCTTGTAGGCGCGCACAGCCTCGATGCGATCGCGCATGCGCGGTGCCTGCAGCGGATCGGGCCGCGGCAATTTGGCGAGATCCGGATCCTCCTCCAGCGGCGGCTTGAGGCAAATGGGCACGCCATTGCGGGGAAACTCGATCGGCGCGCCGAAACCCGCTGTCTCCCGATAAGGATCGGACATGGTGTTGAGCTGATCGATGCCGAATTCCTCGGCGCAACGAAGATTGGCCTCAACCAATACCCGATAGTCCGAAGCGAAGGCGCCGTAGTAGGAGCCAATGTGCTCGGCGGCGAACTGCATCAGGATCGGTAGCCGGGGCAGCACGTCTGGTCGGCCGCCGTGCAGCACCGCCAAATAACGTTCACGCGGGGTCATAAGTTGGAGAAGCGGTTCCAAGAAAGGGCTGACGGCCTCCCGAGCATTAGTCCAGCTCGGCCGGCCGGGGGCCGGCGGCAGCCATGGCGCCGCGGGCGGAAGCCAGTTTGACCGCCAGGACGAAAATCCCGGTAAAGAGCAGATCCCCGAACAACGTGTTGCGGAAGAACCAGAGAGTGTTCGGGTATTCCGGGTGGCCGATGGTCAGAGCCTGGCACCAGCCGGCCAGCGATTTCGCATAAAAGGGATCGGCAGCCCAGGCGACCGTGTTTGTGGCAAGGTAGAAAATGGCAGAGCTGGCCAGTGCACCGCCCAGAAGAGTGTACCCGTTGCGCCGGCGCGCCACGAGCCGGCCGACGCCCACGGCCGCGGCGAAGCAAAGCAGACGGAGGAAGATCTCATCCGACGACCATGCGAAGCCAAACCGTGTGGCATGGTAATGGTTAAGCCACAGGTCGGACAGCATGAGGGCGAAAAAGGGGACCAGCCACCACCGCCAGTCGTGGAAAAACACCGCGCCGCAAAACGCTAGCGCCGTGATCGGGGCCACGTTGGAGAGCGACGGTTCAAACGCGCTCAGGACGCGCCAGAGGGCGGCTAGAAGAATCAGAATGAAGGCAAGAGTTGGGTTTTTCATGAGAAGATCAGGAAGGGCTTACACTAAATCGACCACGGCGCCCGGAGCCGAGGCTGCACTGCGCATCGAGGCGCAGTGGATGCCCGGTGGAGTCGGCCTCGCGACGACGCGGTCGGCAAGCTCGAGCAGGACCATCTGAAAAAGTGACAGGGCTTGCTCCTGCAGGGCTTTCATCCAAGCCCGGTCCAAGCAGACGACCAGTTTGCGCGGCCAGCCGAGAACGCAATCAAACTCCGCTACCAAGGCCGCGGCCGCCATGGCTGGCACTTCGACAAAAAGCGAGTCGGTGCTACCCGCTGCCACCAGCGCGCGCAGCGCTCCGGGCAGGTCGGCCAGAATGGGGCAGCAGATACAGGGCAGAAGAATCCGCCGCACGGTCACGCTAGGGTTGTCCTTGGCAAATTCCTCCATGCGCGTAGGCCTTTCCTCCGCCAGCAGGACCGCGCAACGCGCATCGGGCTGATTCACCGTGATGTCGCGGATTTGCTGCTGCAACCAGCGGATCTTGCCGGCGTCGCGTGGTCCGGTCACAAACACACAGTGCGGCAGAGTTTTCGGAGCGGAGGTCGCGCGCCAGGAGGGTGAAGGCTTAGCCTGCATGGGTCCGCCGTTTCAGGTCATTTAGAGTCCGTACTCCACCGGGAGATATTTAGCCGGGTCGGCCAGTGACATCTGCCGGTCGATGAAGCTGGCCTCATCGGACGGCAACTCGTCAAGTTGCGCGGTCATCGAGTCAAGGAAGCCGAGTTCGCGCCGGACGATCTTGAGCGAACCCGTGGCGTGGCTAGCGCGCAGGAGATCGATGGCACAGCGCGCCGCAGCGACGCCTGCATGGTAATGGTCTGGCGCATCCACGATCACGCGGCCGATGGCGATGACGCTTTCCGGGGCCAGCACCCAAGCCTGTGGATCGAGCCCCGCGTCGGACTCGACCAGCCAGCGCCGCAGGGTGAGGGCGGCGGCCTTCCCCTCGGCCAGAGCCCGATTCATCAACCGGCAGTCGTAGATCAACTGTTCCATGTAGCAGGTCGGGGCCATGCCGGCGAGGAGCCGGACGTTCTGCACCGACTCGTTGGACCAGGTGTCGGCGTAGGCTGAGGCGATGTTGCCGAGCGGGCTGAAATGCGCACAGGCGGAGGTCTTGCCCTCCATGGCCACAGGATAGCCGGTTATGGCCTTGAGGTAGGGATTTTCGTAGGCACAATCCTTGCCCGGGCCGACGGCGCCATGTTCGTACGCCACGAGCGTGCGCACCGCCGTGACGGCGCGCACGACGGCGGCAAAGACCCGGGGAATCATCTTCTGCTCGGCCAGCACCATCGCGGTGTTGCCAAAGCCGCAGGCGGTGTCGCCCGCGCAGATGACGCCGTGGCGCCGCGCGATGACGGCGCGCTGTTTCCACAGGAATTCCATGTCGCGTACGCCGAGCACGCATAGGGAGAAGATCACCTGTCCCAAGTCGCAGTTCATCAGCGCCTCGTCGTGCAGCTCCTTGCCGCCCACCGATTCGATGCTCAGCAACTCGGCGCCGGCGCGGGCCGAGCCTTCGAAGAGCTCCAGCATCCGCTCCCAATGCTCACCCGAGCGCATGACCGGCGGGCGGGCGAACTCCCGGTTGTCGTTGGGCGTCATGCGCAGCGCCGTGGGCAGACCATACTGGCGGCGGGCTTCCGCCATGCCGGCGAGGAGCACCTGCACGATCTCGAGGCCAAAGGCCGGCGTGGCGGTCATGGGCGGTACAGTCTCGAATTCGATCACCACGCCGGGCGCCTCGAGTTCGGCCGCACGCCGCAGCGCATCCTTGATGATCTCTTGGTAGTGGCGGACCACAACGGGCATCGTCGCCGCCGCTACCTCCATAGTGGGTAGCGTAAAATTGAGTTCCGGATAAACCAGCCCGCCGCCCAGGCTCAGCCCTTGGCGGGTCACCAGCGGCTTGGGCGCGGTGCCGAAAAGCAGGTCGTCCGGGTTCGTGATCGCAAGGTATCGGAATCTCATGAGCAAAAAAGGGGAGGCCGGTTCCAATGGCCGCCGGTGCGACCGCAGGTAAGGGCGAAATCAACCTCACACCACGCCGGCGAGCGTCTTGGCCTGGTCTGCGGCCGACGCGGCGTCCGGGGCGTAGCCGTCGGCGCCAATCTCGTCGGCATACTGCTGACTGATCGGCGCGCCTCCGACCATAATCTTGACCGGCGGGCAGCCGCTGGTGCGGATGGCGCGCAACGTTTCAACCATGGCCGGCATCGTCGTGGTCAGTAGGGCGGACAGGCCGACCACCTGAGGCCGATACTCGTTGATCGCGCTCACGAATTTGGCAGGGGCCACGTTGGTGCCCAGGTCGATGACGCGGAAATTGGCCCCCTTCCACATGACAGCGACCAGATTTTTGCCGATATCGTGCAGGTCGCCCTGCACCGTGCCGATCACGGCGGTGAATTTGGGAGTGATGCCGGCGGCGAGCAGCCGCGGCTCCAGCACGGTCATCGACTCCTTCATCGCCCGCGCCGCCACGAGCATCTCGGGGACGAAGATCTCGTTGTTCTTGAACTTTTCGCCCACAGCGGCCATCGCGGGCACTAGCGCCTGGTCCACAAGTTCACCGGGCTTGGCCCCCTCGTCGAGAGCCCGTTGCGTGAGGGCCCGGGCGTCCTTGCTTTTTCCGGCGGCGACGGCTTGGGAGAGTAGTTCGAGCGTGGTCATGATGGAGGCGGTGGAAAGGAAATAGTTCAAAGCCTAGCAGAAGCCGGGGCGACCAGCTTGGACGGCGGTGCTTTTGTTTGGGACTTTGATGCGGCCCGCGGATGGCCATGGCGGTAGTCGCCGGGCGTTCGGCCCATGCGTTTGCGGAACACCCGCGTGAAGTAGCTCTGGTCGCCAAAACCGCACTCAAGGGCGATCTGCGCCAGCGGAGTGTCAGTGCGGACCAATAGCTGGCAGGCGCGATCCACCCGCAGCCAAGTTAGCAGCTCGGTGAACGACCAGCGGGTTTTCGCCCGCATCAGGTGCGAAAAGTGGCTGGGCGAGAGGCCGGCCACGCGCGCGGTCGGCTCGCGCGTGAGGTCGTCGGCCAGGTGTGCCTCCATGAACTCCAGTCCGCCCGCGAGCAGGACCGGGCTGGGGCGCCCGTTGTTGGCTTCGATCGCGTCGATGAGCTGTTCGAGCATGTCGCACAGCCAGACCGCCAGGGCCTCCTGGTCGGCGACGTCTGCCAGCGCAGTGCGCGACTGGTAGTTGAGGCCGAGGATCTTCGAGGGATCGCCGCCAGCCTACACCGCTGCCCGGGTCATCATGACCACCAGTTCCAGCGCCAAGCTCTTGAGCAACTCGGTGCGGGCTTGGCCGACGGCGTAAATGGCGGTCAGCACGCGGTTGATGATGCGCCGGGCCTCGGTGCGCTCTCCGCGCCGGATGGCGGCCAGCAGCTCCGGCTCCTCGTGCAAATAGATGTTCCGGATATCGTCGTGCAGCCGGTCCTTCAGGGTATGGAGCGCCTCGGCCTTTTCGCTCTTGCGTCGCGCCGCGCGGCGACGCTCGCCCAGCAGCGCGGCGTTGGTGAGATTGCGTTCGGTGGCCAGCGCGAGCAGGCGGGCGCAGGCACCGAGAATCCGGCGGTCCAGACTGCCGGCGCGCCTGGGCCGTTTGAGAACGACGCCAGCCACGATCAGGCCGCCGCAGAATTGCTGGTTGTTCATGACCGGAACGGCCCACAACGCCCGGTTGCAGGCACAGCATAAGATGCAGGGCTCGCCCCAACGCAGCGCTTCGGCCACCGCCTGCGCTCGAAACAACCGGCACGCCTCGTTTCGCGCGCAGGCGGCCACGCCGGGCCCCCCGCGCAGGAAGCGACCCGCGGCGTCGACCGCGGCGAGCACGAAACCCGTCGCCCGCCGGTGGCGTCGGGCCAGCCGGTCGAATCCGGAGGCGTCAAGCAGGCCGGGAAACACGTCGAGGGTGGCGCGCGCGGTCATGTCAGGGCAAGACCAGTTGGTCGATGCAGGCGTCTTCGAATCCGGGCTGCAGGTTGAGTTCGATCGCCTCCATGGTGCGGCACGCCACCGCCATTTCCTCGAGCAGGCTGCGGTCGTGCAAGGCCAGAAAGGCGCTCCCGAGCGAGGTGTTGCCGACGACTTGGATCTGTTCGAACGCAAAGCCCGGGAGCAGACCGCAGCCTATGGCGTGCTCCAACGAGAGAGGCATGCCGAAACCGCCGGCGAGATGGAGCCGCTTCACATCGCGTGGCGCGGCGCCGAGCAGATGCAGCAGCGTTGAGATGCCGGCCGCCAAGAACTGCACGGTTGCCAAGTGGCGTTTGACAATGTGGTGCCTTGGTCGGCGCCGGATGAACACGACCACGTCGCGCCAAGAGCTGCTGCGCGATTTTCGATCATGAAGATGCAGATCCCGTCGAAGCCGTAGATTGTTTCTTCGTAAGCTAATTGGCGGTAGCACGCAAGCGCTCGCAATCAGGGTGACGGTGCAGCTCATCGGGGTTCCTCCGAATTCCCGGCATGGCGTTGGGCGCTCACCCGTCGAGATGCAGTAAGCCGTTGCCGGCCTCGGTCGAGGCAAGTTTCACTTTTCCTTCGACCAAGGACCCTGGAAATGCCTAAATCGACCGCCAATGGATCGTTACCATGGCAACTCCCCGTCTGTATCTCAGGGTTTGCAGACAATCTGCCAATGGCAGCAATGCCAATTCGGTGAAGTCAACATGAAGTCCATTTTCACGAAATGATAGATGGCCCCGGAATTGCCATGAGCTATTTCAGCGATTATACCACGGCCGTGTTTTCCCGCCTGCAATCCGTGGTGGCGACGGACGAACGGGGGAAAATCCTCGAGATCCAGGCGGCGTTCGACCGCTGGTGCCACCTGACGACCGCCGCGCAGAACGGAGGCCGCTCACATTATTTCATTGGCAACGGGGCCAGCGCCACGATGGCAAGCCATATGGCGCTTGATTGTGCGAAAAACGCCGGCATTCGGGCTCTGGCATTCAACGATCCCGCATCGCTCACGGCCTTGGGCAATGACGTCGGTTTCGACCAGTGCTTTGCCCAGCCGTTGCGCTGGCATGCGCGTGCGGGCGATATTTTGGTCGCAATCTCGAGTTCCGGGCGGTCGCGCAACATTCTCGTCGCGCTTGAGGCCGCCCGGACGATTGGCTGCAACGTTGTAACCTTGACGGGGATGGGCGAGGACAATCCAACTCGCAAGGGCGGCGGTCTCAACTTTTACATCCCTGCAAAGACCTACGGTGCGGTGGAGTGCGCTCATCAAATCCTGCTCCATTGCTGGTTGGACCAGCACATGGAGCTCGAGGAGTGGGGTTGATGAGCTGCCATTATCTCGGTTTTGAGAGTGGTGGGACAAACCTGCGGGCGGTGCTTTGCGACGAGAGCGAGCAATGCGTTGGCAGCGCGGAAACCACGCGGCCGGCGGGTGCGACGGCGCGGGACACACTGATGCATCTGGCGGAGCTTGGGCACGGTCTCCGGCGCCGCTGTGTGCCGAAGGACTCAGCGGTGACTGCGATCGGATGGGGGTTCGGCGGCCCGGTCGATCGGGAGAATAATCGCCCGGTACTCAATTACCACGAAGCGGGTTGGGACCGGCTGGATCCCGCCGGGCAGCTGGGTGAGGTGTTTGGTGTTCCGGTCTTCATTGAGAACGACTGCAAGCTCGCCGGCCTCGCCGAAGCGTTGCAAGGGACGGGTGTCAAACGCGGGCTCATGGTCTACATTACCCTTGGGAGCGGGGTGGGCGGGGGGTTGATCTGGAACGGCGAAATCGTCGCCTCGGGCCGCTATGGCGAAATGGAAGTGGGCCACCTCGAGGTCGTCCCGAATGGCGCCATCTGCGCCTGTGGGAAGAAAGGCTGCCTTGAGGCCTATTGCTCGGGTTGGGGCCTAGGGGAACGCGCTTACGAGACAGCCCGGCCTCATGCTGCGACGAGCGACGTAGCCCGCGCCATCCTGGAATGTCCGCCCGTGGAGCGCTCACGCCGGCTGTTCGCGGGTTGGCCGCACGACGATTTTGCCCGGGAGCGGGTCGCCGATTTCCTGGAAAAACTGGCCCAGGTCTGTGCGCAGTTGATCCAAATTCTTGCGCCGGCCCGGATCGTCCTCGGCGGCGGGGTTGCGGGGAACGCTTGGCTCGCGGACGAACTGGGAAAGGTGGTGGTGCTGCGGCTCCCCGAGCGCTTTCGGGGAGTCTCGGCTTTCCATCTTGGGAAGTTGGGCCCTCTGGCCGTGCCTTTGGGCGCGGCGATTTACGCGAAGAAACAGTTCTGTTAGAATTTTACTGGATGGGTTCCTGTAGTGGTCGATCCGTCAATACGTTTCTACATACGGCGTCCCATTCAATCTCTCATACTCAAGCTGTACCGCTGCTCTCAGGGGGCTCTGAGAAGTTGGCGAAGGGTCGAATCCGGGCTGCCAAGGCGAAACGGCGTCAGATCCGATTTCGTGGCTCGAACGAAAGGCTCGGCCCACCGCGGATGATTCGAGCAGAGCACGGTGTCATTTGGTCCGTTGGTCAAGGCCAGCTGCCTCGAATCCTGATAAAGAGACCCGATGCTCATGACTTTGTGCGACCAAGACGAATTCCAGCCAGCCGCACACTGTGCTGCGCGGGATGCGCGCGGCGATTTTGCGAGCATTGGCGTCCATCGACCGGTCGCGCAGCGCGTCGAAGCGAGCTCGGTCCGCGAGACACCGGCACGGGTCCCGCAGGTTTTCGCCTACCAGTTCAAAGTCAAACAGGCGATCGCCCAGCAGCACGGCATAATGCGGCCGCTTGGGTGTCAGCTTGCTCCACTTGCTTCACGATTCCACACCGCGGCCTGTTGGCCGGTGGTACGTCCAAACGGACGATACCCCAGTGCGCTGCAACGATCCCGACGAGCCGCACGGCGGCACGAGTCAAGGCTGGCTCTGGGTGCTCAGTCGCCCCGACGGCGACGTCGTCTTCGATTGGCGGCTGCCGTGGCGGCATGGGGAGTTGGCCTCGCTACCGGCCGGCTATCGCGGTGTGCTCCAGTCGGATGGTTACGAGGCGTATGCCGTCTTCGCCCAGCAGAACGCCGGCGTGACGTGGGTCGGTTGTTGGGAGCATGGCCGGAAGCCCAAGCGGAATCGCCGAAGGCGGTGCGCGTCGTGCTCAAGCTGATCGCGCGACTGCATCGACTGGAACGCACCTGGGACGAGGCGGTCCTGACGGTCCCGGCCGAACGGGCGCAGCTACGCACCGCGGGTTTTGCCCGCGCGCTCGCGTGGCTTCATCGACTGGCGCTGGCCTTGCGCGCACGCGTGCTGCCCAAGTCGCTCCTCCGCCAAGCCTGCACCTGTCTGCTCGGCCACTGGACGCCGCTGACCGCGCACCGGCGCCACCGCCAGACCCGACTCGACACCAACTTGGTCGAAAACGCCGTCCGCCCCTCGGCGGTGGGCAAGAACTGGATGTTCATCGGCCATCTCGACGCCGGTCAGCGCTCCGGGATCCTCTACTCGATTGTCGTCTCCTGCCAGCGGCACGGCAAAAACCCTCTAGGCTACCTGCGCGACGTGCTGCGCCGCCTGCCAGCCATGACGAATCAGGACGACCTCGCTGCGCTCACTCCCGCTTGCCGGCAACCGGCTTCCTGATCAGATTGCGATCGGTCACCATCCGGAATCCGGTTAGTGACTATCAGTAATTACGAATAGTCACTATTCGTAGCTGCCAACGAGGCACCCGAGCGGATGTTTACAATTGCCTCGTGCATCGCAGCGAACACCAACCGATCCCGATCGTTGAGCCGATCGACCACCCAAAACAGAGCCACCGAGATCCACGCTGCGCGGGGCAGCGTATCGGCCGTGGGGGATATGGGCGAAATGGTCGGGGTGGAATCCAACGACAGTGAACATACACATGGGACATGACAGGCGCAATAGGCGCGATGTGGTCCAAAATTCCAGCCACTCATCCCGGAAGAGGGACGAATCCGACTGCAAAAGCAGTTCCAAGTCGCGAATCTCGGGCAAGAATTGGGTGTAGCGGGTAGCGTCCGACCGGGTACCTACGTCGGACGTATTGCTGGTAACCAATAGTACGTCCATGTGGGGACCATCGATACATTGTGATGCGGCGGTTGTCATGGGGCCAAGCAGCGGCGGATGATTTCAACCAGCCCGTCCGCCTCCCACGCAGATCGGCCGATGAACAATCCATCGCAACCGCCATGGTGCAGGATGGAGGCGGCGTTATCACGGGAAACGCTGCCGCCGTAGAGGACGGGCACCTGGGTGCCGGCTCTACCGAGTGCATCCCGCAAAACCTTCCGGATGTGCGCGACCATATCGCGCACGTAGTCGGGCTCGGCCGGAACGCCTTCCGCGCCGATGGCCCACACCGGTTCGTAGGCGATCCAGACGCGCGCTATGTCTGCTTTGGCCAAGCGGTTCACCGCGATGCGCACCTGGCGTCCGAGCGTTTCGCCCGAAACTCCGAACTGCTTATCGTCCGCTTTCTCCCCGACACACACGAGCGCGCGCAGTCCATGTTTCACAGCATTGAGCACCTTCTGGTTAATGCGCCCATCGGTCTCGTTGAAGTATTCGCGACGCTCACTATGCCCGAGTTCGATGAGGTCGGCGCCGAGGTCCACCAGCATGGGAGCTGAAATTTCTCCGGTGAACGCGCCCCAGTCGCACCAATGCATGTTCTGTGCTCCGACGAGGCAACGGCCCAACGTATGTTCCTTGACGGCGGCGATTGCCGTGAAAGGCGGGACCAGAAAGACCTGGACCTGTTCTAAGCCCGTGATCGTGTCGAGTTGCCGCACCAGCGATTTGGCATAGTCGATGGCTTCGCGTACCGTCTTGTTCATTTTCCAGCTGGTGCCGATGTAATACTTGGCTGGGGAGATTGCCTTCCCCTTTTGCCCCACCGGGCGAGTGGGTTGGGATGAGGGGGTGTGGTTCATTGATCCGACTTACCTTTTGGGACCAGGGCTAGAGTCGTTCCGAAAGTGATGAGGTTGGGTTGTCGGTGGTGGTTTGTCCATTCTTGGCGGAGGGAGGGCGCAGCCCGACCGGAGCCAAAGAAGGAGGAAGTTGGGCGGCGAAAAGGGCTGGGCTTGGGTAACGCAGTTTGCTGTGCGGCCGGCGTGTGTTGTATTGCTGACGGAGGTCCTCGATCACGACGCGGGATTCCGAGAGGGATCACGGTTGCTCGGGGTTGAGGCACTTGTCGCGGAATCGGCTGTGAAAGCTTTCCACGAAGCCGTTTTGCCAAGGGCTTCCGGGGTCGATGTAGATGGTGCGGATGCGCTGTTCTGCCAGCCAGCGCTGGACGATGTCGGCGATGAACTCTGAGCCGGTGTCGGAACACAGGCACTCCGGGGCGTCGTGCGCCTGGATGGCCTTGTGCAGCCACTCCAATACGTCTTCAGAGCGCAGGGCCCAGTCCGCCCGCAGCACAACATGGCACTCGCGGGTAAACTCGTCTAGGATGGTCAGCATGCGCAGGGCACCGCCGCGCACGGTGGCGTCAGCGATGAAGTCCCAGATCCAGACGCGGCCGCGGTGCGTCGCCTTGGTGGGCAGTCCCGTCGGAGTGGCCGCGGCGGATGATCTTCCGCTTGGTCGGCGGTACCCGCAGACCCGCATGCCGCCGCAGCTTCTGGATCGAACGCTTGCCCACCGGCCAGCCTTTCTGGCGCAGTAACGCCGCGATCCGGCGGTAGCCATACCGGGGATACTGCCCCGAGAGCTGCTCCCGCCGAGTCAGCAGCCGTTGCTGCCGGGGCGAAAGCCCGCGCTGGGGATAATGGTAAGTCGAGCGTGCCAGGTGCAGGATTCGGCACACTGCCCGCCTGGAGCACACTCCGTCATGAACGGCGGCTTGCGTCGCCTGCTTCTTGTGCCCCGGGCTCATAATTTTTGCGCCCACGTACTCCAGCACCCACTTGGCCAGCAGGGCATCGGCGAGCATCTTCTTGAGCTCGGTGTTCTCCTTCTCCAGCTACTTCAGCCGCCGGGCCTCGTTGAGGTCCATCTGGCCGAACTGGCGCTCCCAGCCGTGGAAGGTCACGTCCGAGATATTAGACTCCTTGCTCGTCTCCGTGATGTTGCCGCGCTGATCGGCGTCCCGGAGGATCCGAATCTTCTCCTGGGTGGTGAAGCGTTTGCCCTTCATGGTCTGGGTTCCTTTCGTTTGAGCCCAGACCAAGTCATCACCCGGTCCAAGAAAGGCGAGTCACGTTACGCAGATTGACAGCAGGCGATCCGCACCCAATCTTGCGCCGTCATGACAATGCTGCCACGGCGGGATTCACTGGTCAGCCAGACCGTCAGCATTCTCGGGGAGGAAATTGGGAAAGGGACATGGTCTCATTGGCTACCAGGTGAGCGAGCACTTTGTGACATGCTGCAGGTTAGTCGAAACACACTGCGTGCCGCCTTGATGCAGATGAAGCATAATGGTGTGATCCGGCCGGTGCCCGGTGCAGGCAACCAAATCTTGGCTATTGTTCCGGCGAGGCAGCCAAGCCTGCAGTCGCAGGATGTGGCAATACTGACGCCGGATCCCCTGGAACAAATGCGTCCCAACCAGACTTTGTGGATCGACGAACTGCGGGGGTTGCTAAGCGAACAAAGTTGCCGCCTTCACGTCTTTTGTGGGCGCCAGTATTTCCGCACGAATTCCGGTTTGGCACTACAAAAACTGGTCAACCGCAATCCGCACGGCTGCTGGATTCTGGTCCTATCGAACGAAAACGTGCAAAGCTGGTTCGCCAAGGCCGGATTACCCTGCCTTGTGGCAGGTTCGATCTACCCCGGGGTGGACTTGCCGTCCCGCGATCTCGATCATCGCGCCATGTGCCGGCATGCAGCTGGCGTATTGCTCGGCTTGGGGCATCGCAAAATGGCACTAATCACGCGTAAATCCCACGGAGCGGGCGACGTGGAAAGCGAGGTTGGATTCATTGAAGGGGTGGCGCAATCTTCCCATGCCAATACAGAATCGGTAGTGGTCTATCACGAATCGACCCCAGCGAGCGTCTGCAACGTGGTGCACCGCCTTAGAGAACAACAGCATCCTCCCACCGCATTGCTTGTGGGCAATCCGTATTGCTATCTCACGGTGACAAGTCGACTGGCGCAGATGGGTGTGCGTGTGCCGCAGGATGTGTCGGTCATTTCCCGCGACGAGGATGTATTTTTGTCCTTCCTGATGCCGACACCAGCGCGCTACGTCGTGAGCCCGCACACAATAGCCAAGACCCTGCTACGACCGGTGTGCGAGTTGCTCGAAGGCAAGGTGGTGACACAGCGGACGATCCGCATCATGCCGGATTTCATATTGGGAAGATCCGTGGCCCGACCGCAGGCTGCGCCTTGAGCAAACCGGGCGCGCGGGACACGGGCGCCGCGAGTGGTATTGAAAGGGCACCACGACAAAATCATTCCACTGGGAGATCGTAACCTTTAGGTAGGAAAAAAATGCAAGCACGAGCCCGAGAACTCCGGCATTCCGATTTATTATCCGCCTCCGTCGCACCCCGGGCGATGAATCCGACTGAACTCAAAAAGGCTCTCAAATCCGGCCGGCGGGTCTACGGCACTTTGATCGTTTCGCCCTCGCCCCGGTGGCCCGACACGGTAGCGGGACTCGGGCTCGATTTCGTCTTCATCGACACCGAACACATCGCGCTCGACCGCGCCCAATTGTCATGGATGTGTCAGACCTATCGCGCACTAGGTCTGCCACCGTTGGTTCGCATCCCGGCGCCCGATCCTTCCCAGGCGTGCATGGCGCTCGACGGTGGCGCGGCCGGCATCATCGCCCCCTACGTTGAGACGGTGGAGCAGGTGCAGGCGCTGCGTGGGGCGGTGAAGTTTCGGCCGCTGAAGGGCGAGCGGCTGGCCGCCGCGCTGCGCGATCCTGGCGGGCTGGAGCCGAAGCTAGCGGCCTATCTCGAGCGGAACAACCGCGACAGCCTACTCATCATCAACATCGAGAGCAGACCTGCGCTGGAGCGGCTCGACGAGCTCCTCGCCGTGCCTGACTTGGACGCTGTGCAAATCGGCCCACACGACCTATCGTGCAGTCTGGGGATTCCCGAACAGTATGCTCATCCGCTTTTTGAGGAGGCTGTGCGCACGATCATCCGCAAGGCACGCGCCCATGGGGTGGCGGCAGGCATGCATGCGTGGGTTGGGATTGAGCGTTTTGTCGAGTGGGCCGGTGCGGGGTTGAATTTTATCATCTACAGCGCCGACACCCTCGCGATGCGCGACAAGCTGACGGCCGACCTGCGCGAGTTGCGGGCCCGGCTGGGCGATACGCCGGCTGCCACCGGTGTGGCAGACAATATCTGAGACGCCGACCAGACTAGCTTTTGTCTTCGTAGAACCAGCCGGTAGGCACGCGGGCCTGCTCGAGGTCGCGCCAGCTGGCGGCGGGATGGTCCAGATCCAACGCCAGGAATGCCTTTCGTGCCGCCGTCGCGTTGGGCTGCTCGAGTCCGCCCACGACATAAACGATACGACCGAGTAGCGCGCCCGTGTGCATTGCCAGCGGCATCGGCACAGGTGGCAGGTTTTTATTCGCGACCATTTGCCCGTACCAGCGTGCGAGTAGTACGCGGGTGAAAATTTCTGACGCATCGCCCCCGCCGATCAATAGCACGCCTTCGAGCATGGCGACCGACAGACCGTGACCGGCGGGGTGCGGCAACCGGCCGGCTGCGCGCCAGACATTCCCGAGTTTCTCCAAGACAAAGAGGGAATTGTGCCAGACCTTCGTGCAGCCCTCCCATGGACGCAGGGCCGGTAAATTGGCGTCTCCACCGACTAGGAGCGCGCGGAGCGGCGGAATTCGGTTCCGCATACTGGCCTTTAAAATGAACCACTTGTTCTTGCTTGAAGGAAGTCTTGGGCGCGGAAGATGACATTATGCGCTAAAAGCACGGCGTGCCGTGCGATGTACTCCAACACGGTTACCCTACCACCGCAGACTATGAATACACCCCGATTCCGTTCACGGTTTTCCCCCATTGTTGTATTGGCCTTGAGCCAGTTCGTTCCGTCATTGATCCTGGGTCAACCCAGCTCCCCCACAAACTCGGCCGCATCCTCGGAAGACGACAAAATCGTCGTGATGAGCCCGTTCACCGTTTCGGCCGAAAGCGACCAGGGTTACCGCGCCACATCCACCCTGGCGGGGACACGTATCAACACATCGCTCCGCGATATCGGGACCTCGATCCAGGCTATCACGCCGGAGTTCCTCGATGACACGGGAATCACCAATGTCACGGAGCTGCTCCTTTACACCACCAGCACCGAGGTTACCGGTGGTGAGGGTGGGAATTTCACCAACGCCGCCGGTACGTCAGTCGCGCCCGCGTTTTTTTCGAGCGCCTACAACACCCGCCTCGAATCGGCTCCGACCCGCATCCGCGGACTCGCCAACGCCTCGATTTCGCGAAACCTCTTCGCGACGGTCATGCCCTTCGACAGCTATAACGTCAGCCGCGTCGAAGTGAACCGCGGAGCCAACAGCATCCTTTTTGGTCTCGGCTCCCCGGCCGGAATCATCAATTACAACCTGGCAGAGGTAAAATGGCGAAACGGTGGCAGTTACGAAGCGCGTTTTGACAACTACGGCAGCTTCCGCACCGTTCTCGACATCAACGAAGTGGTCGTGAAGAACAAACTCGCCTTCCGCGTTATCGGCCTGAGTGACAAGACCAAATACAAGCAGGATCCTTCTTATAATAACAACCAGCGCTATTTTGCCACGGTCTCGTACCGGCCGTCTAAAAACACCACCCTTTCGGCCAGCTTCGAAAAGGGCTGGATCAACTCCTCGCTACCCCGCCAGAGCCCTCCACTCGACTACCTGACACACTTCTTCACTACGGGCATGGTAGGGGTGCCCAACAACACCGACTACCGCGACGCCTCGACAAATGCCGCCTACATTACCCTGGACAGCGGAGCAGGGGGCAATCTCCGCATCTTCGACAGTCCGACCTCCAGCGGCACGAACGATGCCTTCATCCAATACCCTGACTCGACTCTCGGGAAGGGGGTGGTGAATCTTGCGGCGATCAACCCGGCCCGGGCCAATGATTTCCGCTACCGAAGGGTGGCCATGCAAAATGCCCAGAATTACGTCATCAGCGTCTACCACAACCCTCTCGGGTCTAGTGCCTATGCCCTTAACTTGATTGACCCGACAGTTTTCGATTTCTTCAACAACACTATCGATGGCACGGCCTCCACCCAGTACGGGCGCATCACGGCGGTCAATGTCTCGCTTCGTCAGGAATTCCTGAAAGGCAATGCCGGCATCGAGGTCAGCTACGACGCGCAGACTTACAATGACGGTTACTTTGACGCGCTGGACGGCATTCGAGGCAATGCTCTCATGCTCGACATCAGCCAGGGCCAGTTTGCCTATGCCACGCCCGGAAACCCGAGCTCGGGCTTGGCACTTAATCCGAACTACCTTCGGCCCAACGTCGGCTCCCGCAGCGCCTTCTCAAATCGCTTTAACGACGACCGGTCCGAGCGGGCGACCGCCTTTTTCCGCCACGACTTCACCCAACATTCGGGTGGCTTCCTGGCCAAACTGCTCGGTCGCCAGGACCTCACCATGCTGGCCTCCAGCTACCGGGCCGACACACATTCCCTATCCGGGCAGGGGCAAATCATGAACTACGACGACCTGCGCGCCATCGGCTTTTCCGATGCGGCTGCGAGGAACAACAGCGGCGTCGGCAGTCTCTTCTACCTCGGCGACTCAGTGGCCGGCCGGACCACCGCCCACGATCTCAATCTGACGGGGTACAAGGGCGGCTTCACCTTTGCGGATAGTGTGAACATCGGCTTTATCAATTCGGCAAACCAGATTCAGTCCGCCTCGGTTCGGGTGCTCAACCTCGACAATGAATCCCATGATCGGCTGGCCACAGGCGGAGCCATCGCCCGTGATACCCTCAATACCCTGGCCGGGGTCCTGCAGAGCCATTGGTGGGACGGCGTTTTCATAACCACGCTTGGCTGGAGGGAGGACACGGCGAAACGATACACCAACAGCGCATTTTCGACACGAACGGATGGGACCATCATCTACGATTCATCCAAACTCAATACCGCCACGCCCCTGGCCTCGGCGAACGACAAGACAACCACCTACAACGGCGTCATTCGACTCAACAAGATTGTCGGTCGTCGCATGCCGGAAGGCGTCGATGTGGACTTTCATTACGGATATTCGGAGAACTTCCAAGGCCTATCGGGCGCGCGCAGCGTCAATGGCGGCTTTTATGAGGCCCCTATTGGCAATACGAAGGAACTCGGATTCAGCATGGATCTTTTCAATCAAAAGCTGTCCTTCCGCGCCAACTGGTTCGAGACCTCCCAGAAAAACTTGGCCGACACCGACATCGATGGGTCCATTAACACGATTGTATTTCAGCTTCCGAGTCGCCTCTACAAGCAGTACACGGTCGCCCAGCTCCAGGCAGCTGGCTTCGCCATGCCGCCGAGCGCCATCGCCTCCGGATGCTTCCAGCTCGGCCCTCCCAATGTAAACGGTTTCTCGGCGTATTCCCTCCTTTTTCAAGGTCAGGATATAGATTCGGCCGTCTCGAAGGGATTCGAACTCGAGATCAACTCCAATGTGACCAGCAACTGGCGCATGGCCGTCAACGTTGCCAAGGTGCAATGCGTCCAAAGTGGCAAGGGGCTGAACTGGGCGCCGACCGTCGACTGGGTGAATACGAACTGGTTCAAAAAACCGTCGGTGGCATCCCTTATCACCGGCGAGGGTGGATCACTGGATCCGGTTTCCGGGTGGGAGCAACGAGCGGTCGAAGACTTCATCAGCGCCCAGCAACGCGATGGAGCCTCGAATCCCGAGATTCGCAAGTGGCGCGTGAATGCGATCACCAACTACTCGTTTGCCCAAAACTCCCGTCTGAAGGGCTTCGGGGTGGGCGGTGGGGTCCGCTACCAGGACCACGTCTTCCTTGGTTATCTCGGCAAGGTGAACCCGGCCAATCCCTCGGGGGCGTATATTGATGATATCACCAAGCCGACTTATGGGCCCAGCGAAACCGACTTCGATTTCTGGATCTCCTATCAGCGCCGTGTATTTAACGACAAGGTGCGCTGGAAGCTCCAGCTGAACATCCGCAACGCATTCACCAACGACAAGCTGATTCCCATTAGGTCGCAACCAGTCGACGTCTATTCGCAGTACCCGGCTTTCGATGGATACAAGGCCAGTGGCTATATGCTTTATCGCATCGCCGCACCCCGCACGATCGAGCTGCGTTCGACGTTCGAGTTCTAAAATCCGGCGCGGCGGCACACCTTCCCAAGTCCGCTTGGTGACAGCGAGGGGTTGTCACCTTCGGGAGACGGAGTGGAATTTCGCGACATTCTCCACTCCGTCTCTTTCTGATCGAAAGGCACCTCAATCGCACCACGAAACAGCATCACTAAACCGGTGCTTACCCTATGGCCTCCACCCTCACTCGTCGTCAGTTTCTTAAATCCGCGGGCGTCGTATCCGTAAGCACGCTCGCGTTTCCCTATGTGATGCGCAGCCAGCAAGGGCGGTCACCGAACAACAAACTCAACGTCGCCTGCATCGGTGTGGGCGGTCGGGCCAGGTCGGGCGCGGTCCAAGGCACCAAAGACGAAAACCTCATCGCGTTTTGTGACGTCGATGAAGCGCGCGCGGCGGACACCTACACGTTGTTTCCCGACGTGCCGCGTTTTCGCGACTACCGCACGCTATTCGATAAACACGCCAAAGATATCGATGCCGTCGCCGTCACGACGCCTGATCACATGCACTATCCGATCGCGGTCGCTGCGCTGCGCCTGGGAAAACATGTATTCTGCGAAAAGCCGCTCACGCACACGATTTCGGAGGCGCGCCAGCTCGCGAAGCTCGCGCGCGAGAGCAAAGTCGCCACGCAAATGGGCAATCAAGGCCACGCGAGCGAAGGGATTCGGTTGCTCAAGGAATGGGTCGACGCCGGCGTGCTCGGCGACGTGCGCGAGGTTCATAGTTGGACCGACCGGCCGGCCGGCTGGTGGCCGCAGGGCAGCGTCGAGCGCTTGGAGCCCACGCATACCACGAGCAGTTCGTTCGTCAGCGCACCCGACCATTCGAAATTTATCCCGGTCGTACCACCGACGCTCGATTGGGACTTATGGCAGGGCGTCGCACCCGCGCGCGCCTACGATCCGATGTATGTTCCGCACAACTGGCGCGGCTTCTGGGACTACGGCACTGGTGCGCTCGGCGATATGGGCTGCCACCTGCTCGACGGCGCGCACTGGGCGTTACAACTCGACGCGCCCACGCACATCGAGGCGACCAGCGCGTTTCATACCCAAGTCACGGGCCCGGCCTCGTCGATGATCACCTTCCAATTTCCGGCGCGCGGGAAGTTTGCGCCGCTGAAACTCCATTGGTATGACGGCGGTCTCATGCCGCCACCCCCACCGGAACTCGAGGGGAACCGTCAGTTGCCCGACAATGGCACTCTTTTCATCGGCACGAAAGCCACCGTGTTTGCGACGCTCTATTATCAGAGCGTGCGGATCATTCCGGAGACGAAGATGCAGGAACTCGCGCCGACGCTGCCGCCGAAAACGATACCGCGCATCGAGGGTGGAGATCATTTCGCCGAGTGGATTCGCGCGTGCAAGGGCGGCCCGGCGGCCGGCTCGAATTTCGAGGTCGCCTCGCGACTCACGGAGTTGTGCTTGCTTAGCAACGTTGCCGTGCGCGCGGGCCGCCCCGTCGAGTGGGACTCCGCCGCGATGAAGATCGCCAATCTGCCGGACGCGAACCAATATCTCACGAAGCAATACCGCCCCGGCTTCGGCGTGTGAGCCGTCATCTTTCAGCTTTTTGTTCGACATGAGCGATACTCCCGGTCCAGCGCCCGTTGCGCGCTGTGAATACAACGCTGCCTTTCTGTTGCTCCGCCTCTTTCTTGGGTTCCGCACGCTGCTGGCCGGCCTGGAGAAATTCGAGTCCGGCGGCGTCTACTCGCTCGCCAACTACACCAAGAACATGACGCGCATGGCCACGGGCATCACCGGTGCGTCGTTCCTGCCCTTGTGGGCCACGAAAACTTTCGCCTTGCCGCTCGGTTTCGTGCTGCTCGCTCTCGGCGCGGCCCTGCTGCTTGGGCTGAAGACCCGGACCACGCTCGTCCTCTCCGGCCTGCTCTACGTCGGCCTAGCTTTCGGCCTGATGGCCGTGCAGGACAACGACGGCATCGCCTGGCTGGGCGTCTATGTCGGACTGATCGTTGGCGCGCTGCTGCTGGTCCGCCACAACCGTTTCGCCCTCTGGCCCGACAGGTTCGAGTGAACGCCCCGTCCCCCTTCCTCTCCGGCCCGGCCGAGGTCACCCGACGGAATTTTCTCGCAACCGGCGCCAAGCTCGGCGCCGCGATGCTCGCCGTGCCTTACGTCGCCCGGGCCGCCCCTGGCAGCGGCGGCGCCGACCGGCTCAACGTCGCCCTCATCGGCTGCGGCGAGCAGGGGCGCGTGCTCCTCAATTCCGCGCTCAAGATCCCCGACGTCCGGTTCAAGGCCGTCTGCGACATCTGGCCCTACCACTGCACCTACGGCGAGCGGCTGCTGAAGAAGTTCGGCCATGACGCCCGGCCGTTCGAGGATTACCGCGAGATGCTGTCCGCCGTACCGGAGCTCGATGCCGTGCTGGTGGCGACGCCGGACTTTATGCACGCGGAGCACACCAATAACTGC
This sequence comes from uncultured Opitutaceae bacterium, assembly GCA_964484165.1. Lineage (GTDB taxonomy): Bacteria > Verrucomicrobiota > Verrucomicrobiia > Opitutales > Opitutaceae > Fen-1467. Next base: position 29,254 of record CAZAFS010000001.1, read on the forward strand.
CTCCGCGCCGGCAAGCACGTCTACTGCGAGAAGCTCATGTCGAATACCGTCGAGGGCGCCCGCTCGATGGTGCGCACCGCCCGCGAGACCGGCAAACTCCTCCAGATCGGCCACCAGCGCCGCAGCAACCCGCGCTACCAGCACGTGCGGGAGAAGATCCTCGGCGAGGGGCGCCTGCTCGGCCGGATCACGAACGTCAACGGCCAATGGAACCGCGCGGTCAGCGACGATTTCGGCTGGCCGGAGCGCTACGTGCTGGCCGAAAGCGTGCTGCACAAATACGGTTACGCGAACATGCGCGAATTCCGGAATTGGCGCTGGTTCAAAAAATACGCCGCTGGCCCGATCTCAGATCTCGGTGCCCACCAGATCGACATCTACAACTGGTTTCTCGGCGCCAACCCCTGCGCGGTCCTCGCGGGCGGCGGGACTGACTTCTACACCGCCCACGAGTGGTATGACAACGTCATGGCGATCTACGAATTTGCAACGCCGGCCGGCGTCGTGCGCGCCTTCTACGAGGTCCTCACCACGACCAGCGCCGGCGGCGGCTACTACGAATATTTCATGGGCACGGAAGGCGCGTTGAAGATGTCGGAGAATCCGAAATACACGCAACTCTTCCGCGAAGCCGCCGCGCCCGACTGGGCCCAGTGGGTCCAGCGTGGCTTCGTCCGCCGGCCCGGCGAGGTCGATGAAGGCACCGGGCCGCCCAAACCCTGGGAGAAGGAACAGCGCCCAAAGTTCACGCTCGCGCCGCCGCGTGCCTCGGTCGTCGACGTGCGCGAAACCGTCGCTTTATCTACGTGGGAAATTCCTGTGACGCTCGCCGAGCCCATCCACCAACCCCACCTCGAGAATTTCTTCGCCGCCATCCGTGGCCGGGCGCCGCTCAACTGCCCAGCCGAAACCGGGTTTGCCTCCGCCGTGACCGTCCTCAAGGTCAACGCCGCCGTGGCCGCCCAGAAAATGCTGCCATTCGCGCCGGAGGAATTCACTGCTTAACCTCAAATCAATCGTTCAGTCCATGAAATCATATGCCTGTTTGCTCTCGTTCTTGTGCCTCGTCGCGTCGGTTTCCGCCGCCGAAACCGCATCCGCCGGTTTGCCTCCACCGGAAGCGACCGAACAGTGGACTCCTGTGCCGGCATTGGTCGCGACCTTGGCCGATGGAATTCCCTCCGACGCCGTCATGCTGTTCGATGGCAAGACCCTCGAAGGCTGGGAGTCGGTCAAGGGCGGCCCGGCGCCTTGGAAACTGGAGGATGGTGCGGTGATCGTGGTGGCTAAATCCGGCGACATCCGCACGAAGGCAGCGTTTGGCAGTGTGCAGCTTCATCTCGAGTGGCGCACGCCAGCCGAGGTCAAAGGCGCCGGTCAGGGTCGGGGGAACAGCGGCGTCATCTTCATGGGCCTCTACGAACTGCAAGTTCTCGACTCCTACGACAACCCGACCTACGTCAACGGGCAGGCTGGGGCGATTTACAAACAGCACGCGCCGCTCGTGAACGCCGCGCGCCGGCCGGGGGAGTGGCAAACCTACGACGTTATCTGGGTGGCGCCGCGCTTTGGCGCTGACGGCAAACTGATCAGCCCGGCGCGCGTGACGGTCTTCCACAACGGCGTGCTGGTGCAGCACGACGTGATCGTGAAGGGCCCGACGAGCTACCGCGGCGAGCTGCCCTACGCCGCCCATGCGGCCAAACTCCCGCTGATACTGCAAGAACACAACAATCCCGTGGCTTTCCGCAATATCTGGGTGCGCGAACTGGCCCTGCCTGAGGCGCATTGAGCTGCGCCAGGCGGAACCGCCGGTTGACCCGTTTGCCACCTTCCCTCGTCATGAAACATTTCCTTGTCTTCGGCGCCGTCTTCCTCGCGCTCGCTGCTTGTGTCCTCGCAGAGGACAAGGTGCCACTCAAGCTCGACCTGCCCAAGCCGCTGTTCGTCGGCACGCCGCGCCCGCTCGAATTGCCCAATCTCGAGAAACCGCGCGCTGGCAAGCGCCCCGACCTGCTCGTGCCCGCCGGCACCATCCTGCTCTCCAAGGGCAAGTCAGTGACCAGTAGCGATAATTTCCCCGTCATCGGTGAGTTGTCATTCATCACGGACGGCGACAAGAAGGGCACCGAGGGCACCTGGGTCGAGCTGGGGCCCGGCCTGCAATGGGTGCAGATCGATCTCGAGGCGCCCGCCACGCTTGCAGCGATCGCGGTCTGGCATTTCCATGCCCAGGCCCGGGTCTACCACGACGTGGTCGTGCAGGTATCCGAGGACCCGCAGTTCAAGACCGTTGTGCGCACGCTCTTCAACAACGACGTCGACAACTCCTCCGGCTTGGGCGCCGGCACCGACCCCGCCTACGTGGAGACCTTTGAAGGTCGGCTGATCGACGCCAAGGACACCCGTGCCCGTTATGTCCGGCTCTACTCTGCCGGTAACACGACCGACGAACTCAACCACTATGTTGAAGTTGAGGTCTACGGGCGTCCGGCGAAATAGCCCGGCAGGCCATTTCCACCTATTATACCGCCGTCAGACCGGGAATCGATCTTCCTTGGGCTCCGGCTTCGGCGCGGCCGGCGGCGGCCCAGTTCCCGCGACACGAGTGGTAAGCCGGTGCCACCCTTGACCACAATTCCCCTATGCAAAAAGAAACCCGCCTCCTCGTCGCATGCATCGTCGCGATCGTCACGACCTCATTTGGGTTCATTGTCCGCGCCTTCCTTATCAGTGAATGGGGCCAGCAATACAACCTGAGCGATACCCAGATTGGCGCCCTGCAGGGTGCCGGGTTGTTCCCGTTCGCCCTGAGCATCATCCTCTTTTCGTTCTTTATCGACCGGCTCGGCTACGGGCGGTCGATAGCCTTTGCCTGGGGCGGGCACGTGGCCTCGGCGGTGATCACCATGACCGCCACCGGGTACACCCAGCTTTACGTCGGCACGTTTCTCTTTGCCTTGGCCAACGGCATCGTCGAGGCGGTGACGAATCCCGTGGTGGCCACGGTTTACGCGAAAAGCAAAACGCATCACCTTAACATGCTGCATGCCGGCTGGCCGGGCGGTCTCGTGTTGGGCGGTGTGCTGGCGCTCGCGCTGGGCGGCCTCGAGTGGCGGTGGAAGATCGGGCTGTTCCTGCTGCCGGCCATCGCCTACGGGCTCCTGCTGCTGCGCTGCGAGTTTCCTGTGCAAGAACGCGTTGCGGCGGGGGTCTCCTATCAGGATATGCTCAAGGAGTTCGGCTGGGCAGGCTGCCTGATCGTCTGCTATTTCGTCGCGGCGGCGTGCGACGAGGTGGCGCGCGGCATTTTCCACACCTCCCTGCCGGCGGCGGCCTTTTGGCTGATCACCCTTGTGCCGACCGTGATCTTTGCGGCAATGGTGCGGAGTTTCGGCCGGCCCGTGTTCGTCATCCTGCTGCTGGTGATGATCCTGTTGGCGACCACCGAATTGGGAACGGACAGCTGGGTGTCGGCACTCATGACTCCGGTGCTGGCCGATCTTGGCGCCCATGCCGGCTCGTGGCTGCTCGTCTACACCTCGGCTATCATGTTCGTGCTCCGTTTCTTTGCCGGCCCGCTCGTGCATCGCTTGTCCCCGCTGGGTGTGCTCGCCTGCGGCGCGGTGCTGGCGGCGTTTGGCCTCACGGGACTGGCGCACGCCGGTGCGGTGGGCTGGGCGATTTTCGTCGCCGCGACCCTTTACGGCGTGGGCAAGGCGTTTTTCTGGCCCACGACGTTGGGCGTCGTATCGGAACAGTTCCCCAAGGGCGGCGCGCTCACGCTCAACGCGATGGGTGGGATGGGTATGATCGCGGTGGGCGTGCTCGGCGCACCGTTCCTCGGCGTGATGCAGGACACGAATTTTGAGAAGGTGCTAGCCGCGCAACATCCGGCGCTATACGCGCAGGTGGCGGGTGCGCAGGAGTCCAAATACGGCATGGCCTACCATCCGCTCGAAAAGCAGAAGATCGCCGCCCTGCCCACCGCGGCGCGCACCACCGTCGAGAACGTGCGCAACGCCAACAACCAATTGACGCTGGCCAAGATGGCGCTACTGCCGGCAATCATGGCGGTGTGCTACGGCGGGCTGATCTGGTTCTACCGGAGTCGCGGCGGCTACAAGCCGGTCGAATTGGCGGCCGCGGGGGCCGGGGGTGGACCGGCTTCGGCTTAGGCCGGAGCTTGCGTCGCTGCGGTGCCTTGCGTTCTCCTCCATCATTCTGAGCGCAGCGAAGAATTCAGGTTATGCTAGTCGGTGGCGCGGCTCGCCCCCCACGTGGTTGCCCGCGTTGGGTGTGGTGCTGGTGGTGGCGGCCGCCCTCTGGCTGCGCACGCACGACCTCGCCGCGCGGCCGATGCACTTCGACGAGGCGAACCAAGCCGTGAAGTTTGGCCAACTGCTCGAACACGGCAACTATGCGTTTGATCCGCGCGACCACCACGGCCCGACACTGTATTACCTAACGCTGCCCGTCGCTTGGGCGCGCGGGCAACGCACCCTGCCGGCACTCGATGAAACCACCGTGCGCCTGCTGCCGGCGCTGGCCGGTACGCTGAGTGTCGTGCTCATGTGGCTGCTGGCGCGACCGCTCGGAACCGGCACGGCGTTGGCGGCGGCCCTCCTGTTGGCCGTGGCGCCGGCGGCGGTCTACTACAATCGGTACTATGTGCAGGAATCGCTGCTGGTCTTGTTCACGCTCGGGGCATTCATCTGCGGACATCGATGGTGGCTCGGCCGGGGCCGAGGCTGGGCTCTGGCCACTGGCGTCTGCGCCGGCCTCATGCTCGCCACCAAGACCAGTGCGCTGCTCTTTGGATTCGTAGCGGTCGCGGCCTTGGCGACGGTGGCGCGCGGATCGCGCAGATTCCTGACGCACCCGCTGACGGCCGTCGCGGCGGCGGCCGCGGTCGCCGTGTTGTTTTATTCGTCGTTTCTCACCCACCCGGTGGGGTTGCGCGATGCGTTCGCCAGTCTCGGATCGATGGCGGACCGTGCGGCCGGCGGCACCGGTCATGACAAGCCGTGGTGGTATTACGCGAGCCTGCTCGTTTTTCGTCGCGATGGCGGCTACCTCTGGGATCAGTCCCTGTTTCTGGCGATGGCGGTTGCCGGATTGGTCGTCGCGTGGCGTGGACCGCGGCGGATGCCGCGTTTGTTCGCTCTCTATGCGGTGGTCGTGGCCATCGCGCTGTCGCTGACGCCCTACAAGACGCCTTGGATCGTTGTTAATCTCGTGCCCGTGCTGGCGGTGCTCGCGGCCCTCGCCTGGTCGGCGCTTGCTGGCCTCCGCGTGTGGGGCGGCGTGGCGGCGGTGGGGTTGGGGCTCGCTGTCATTGGAGAACTGGCGTGGCAGACCAGACAGGCCGTCTTCCGACTGCCGGCCGACCCGCGCAATCCGTATGCGTACGTGCACAGTTCACCCGATGTGCTCAAGGTCCGGGCATTGGCCGAGGCGGCGCTCGCGCGGGATTCGTCCGGATCGATCAAGATCATCAGCGAGGAATACTGGCCGTTGCCGTGGTATCTGCGCGGCTACCCGCATGTGGGGTACTGGAATGTGGCGCCGGCCGATTGCGATGGCGCGCTGGTGATTTCATCCGCCAGCCTGGCCGGTGCCGTGCGCGCCCGATTGCATGGCGCCTATCGCGAGAGTTATCTCGGCCTGCGCCCGAATTTCCTGCTCGTCGTCTTTGAGCCCGCGCCCGCTGGTGCGGAGCATTAAGCGGTTCCGCTGGTGGCTCCGTGCCAGGCGAGCACGCCGTCTTCTGTCGCCAGCACCGCGCCGCAGTCGGGGCACCCCGCGCAAAACTGCGCCACCTCGGCGTCCGACATGACGAAGAACGCCGTTGACAGGGCGTCGGCCTCGGCACCGCTCGCGGCGAACGACCAAACCGGAGCGGTGCGCGTGGCCGGCCGGCCGGTGCGCGGATCGATCAAATGCCACCCTTTGACCGCGACGCCTGAGCCGCTGATCGCGCGGTGGGCGAGCATCACACTGGCATTGGCGAGCATGGCGACCCAGCCGGCGGCGCCGGGCGGCGGCGCCAGCGCGAGCATGGTGCTGCCGCCGCTCTGCAGGCAGGCGGATTCGATGCTCCAGTCGCGCAGCACCTCCGTCATGCTGTCGAGGGCATAGCCCTTGCCCACGGCGCCGAGATCGAGGTGCAGTCGTGAACACAGGGAAGTGAGCGTGTGCGCGATGGGATCGAGCGCGAACAGCGGGGCCTCGCCTTGCTGTCCAGGTGCGCGCTCCGAAGCGTAGGCCGGGTCAAAGGCCCGCCCGGTCGCGGCCAAGACCTCCACCGCCTTCACCAGGCACTGCAACGCATCGTCGCCGATCGCAGTCGTCTCTCCCGCCGCGAGTCGGTTGGCCCGCGCGATGTCACTCGACTCCACGTAGCGGCTCAGCTCGCTTTCGAGCCGGTCGAGTTCGCGCCAGGCCGCTGCGGCGGCCTGGCCGGCGTAGGACGCGGGTTGGTCAGCGACAAAAATCTGAAAAGTCGTCGCCATCGCCTCATGGGCAAAAACGAGATGGCTCATGCTCACCTTCGCGAACGGCAGCGCCACCAGAGGACCACCATCTCGCAGAAAGGCCGCCACCAAAGCTTCCGCAATCCGTAGTGGGGGCGCCCGAAAACGCGCGCATGATGCCTCACCGGCACTTCCGACACCCGAAAGCCAGCCCGCGCCACCATCGTCGGCAGGAATGCCTGCAGCAGCGGTCCCGGCGTCAGTGCCGCAATTACCTCGCGGCGGAAGACCCTTAGTTGGCAACCAGCATCATGCATCCCGTCACGGAACACGAAACGGCGCACGGCGTTGGCTAGGCGCGACAGGAACCGCTGCGACCATGGGTCGTGACGGTCCTGCCGCCAGCCGCCGGCGAGGTCGGCACGGTCGTTTTCCACCAGCGCCAGCAGGATGGGGAAGTCGCGCGGGTCGTTCTGCCCGTCGCCGTCCATCGTCAGGATGATCGCGCCGCGCGCCGCCTGCAGACCGGCCAGCAGCGCCCCGGCCTGTCCGATATTCCGAGGCAGGCTCATCAACCGGAATCTTGGTTCGGCGGCGCACGCGTTCCGCAGTTCGTCGGGCGTGGCATCGGTGCTGCCGTCGTCCACCAGCACTACCTCGAAATCGGGGGTATGGGCTTCAAGGATCATGCGCACCGCTGCCAACAACGGCGTGGCATTGCCTGCTTCGTTGTTGAAAGGAATGACGAGTGAATACCGGGGCGCGTTCACTGCGCGCCCATGATCGTGGCTGGCGGACGCACAGGCAAGCCTGCGGCGGATTGCGTCCCGCTGCACGGCGAGCGCGGGCCCCATCGCCAGAGGATCGCCCGACCTGGTCTGGGACATCGGATCGGAATTGGAGGTCGGGTGGTTTCACATTCCTTGCGGCGATGCAATCAGGCTTGAGTCGGCGGGCGTTCTCGGCGCATCCTGATGCCCGGAATCGCTGGCGTGTGCGCGAGGATTTTCCCGTTTCTTGTCCCATGGGGAAGTCAACGCGTTTACCCGGCTGATTCTCGCCTGTTTCTTTGATTGCTCGGTGCCTGGCCATTTGCAGAACCGGCTCTCCAGCCCGCGCGGTTGGCGAGGCTGGATTCTGCCCAACCCCCGTTCATCTATGGCCCGTCCTGGCACGCTGTTCACCGGCCTATGGGCCGGCCTGCCGCTGGAAAAACTGGCTCCGCCCGTCAAACGCATGGGCTACGGCGGCGTGGAACTCGCCTGTTGGGACGACCATTTTGATCCCAAAGCGGCCATCTCCTCGAAAGAATGCGTTCGTGAAAAATGGGATCTGCTGCAGGCGCGAGGAAGTCGAAGGTCTGTGGTTTATTTCCGTTTCTGCAAGAATGCCGGAAATCCACGATCGGGGTTTTCTCCGGATGGATCGTCAGTTCGTAGCTTTGGAAACGCATGGGCACTTGCTCCAGTAGAGGCTCGGCGTCCTCGCGTTTCTCGCAAATCACCACGTAATCGTCCGCAAAGCGGATCAACTCCACCTTGCCGCGCAATTTCGGTTTGATCTCTCGCTCGAACCAACAATCCAGTACCTCGTGCAGCCCATGACGGGCGATACCGCCGATCCTTGCGGCGTGCCCGCTTCCGGGTAGATCACCTGCCGGCTTCCCAAACTCCGGCCTTCAACCATTTGTCTATCAACCGATCACTCCCTCCCTCCCTGACGGTACCGGCATTGATTGTCAGCCGCTGCGCGTCGGTGGCGCGCACGGCATAAACGTTGCAGCTGTCGCAATAGAGGTAGACGCCGTCTTCAAGCAGATTGCAGGAACCCACGGCTATGGATAAGAATCGGGAGGTCGAAAGGTTGCCGCATTAAAACGAGGGCAATGATTGCTAGGGTCCACACTTTAGCCGTGAAATTCCACGCATACGGGTTGGGCCGAGTGGTCAAGAAGTGCGGAAGGCTGAACCCGATATAGGCGAGTCTCGTCGGTTCAGCAGCTAGGGAGTGTCTTCAAACTCTAGTCATTCACCAACAGCGGAATCTTGAAGACAAATGCATGTTCGCATGGCTTCGCGTTACTCAACTCGCTGGGTACATTCACCTTCAAGCCCGCCGTTTCTTGGCTCCATTTCAGCGGTAGCTTGCTGCCTAGCATGGTAATCTCGCCGCCCGGTCGTGCCCTAACACCGTGAAACGTAATGCTTCCGGCCGGCCAATCAAAACAGATTGCGTAAAGCTCAGTCGAGTCCTTGCTGCGCGTAAAAAAAACGCGGGGGCCATCATCGGCCCGTTCCCACGGCCGCGTGCCATAAATTGCCTCCCCATTTATGGAGAGCCAGCGCCCGATTTCGGATAGCCGGGCCCGCTGCAATTCGGGCAGGGCACCTTCGCCGTCCAGATTGACAACAAGCAGCAGATTGCCATTGCGGGCAACAATCGTCGCCAGCATGTGGACTAGTTCGGTTGCTGCTAAAACACTTGTTTCTGTGTCATTGCGGTTGTAGCCGAACGACTGGCCGATTCCCCGGTTCTCCTCCCATTTGTGGCTGCGCCCTTTAGCGAGATCAAAGGGCTTCCCTTCAACCTCCCCGTACTCGCTCGTATAGAAGTCGCCAACTTCGCTCCTGGTTTTCCCAAGACGATCGTTAACGGCAACCTCCTTGCGCCCAATGGCGTTGTTGTAGTAGGCGGCGACAATCGAATATGTGCCGAACGCCTCTTGAGTCTCGGTCCAATCTCCGTCGAACCAAAGAAGATCGGGATCATATCGCTTAATGAACTCCAAAGTTTGCGGCACGATATAGTCCTCAGCATAGTCGCGCACAGGCCGTTTGCCGATGATCCTCCCTCTCAGAAATCCTTCGTCATATGGTTCGATTACCGTAGTTCCCTTTTCCGGATTCCAAATGCGCATTTGGAGCCGGCCGCCGTCGGTGAGCGTCGGAAATTCCCATTCCTCCAGCGACTGATAGAATCCGAACTTAAGGCCTGCTTTCCTGCAAGCGGCCACCAGAGGTTGAATCAAATCACGTTTCGGCCCCATTTTCATAGCGTTTCTGTCGGTAAGTGAACTGGGCCAAAGGCAAAATCCATCGTGATGTTTGCAGAAGGGAACGATATATTTCATCCCGCTCTCCTTTGCTATGGTGGCCAAGAGGTCCGGGTCGTATTTTGTGGCCATAAAGAGGGGGATGAAGTCGTCACGAGTAAATCCGGCGCCCCAGGTTTGCGCGTGATACGCCTTAAATATTTCATCAACGTACATCCGGTGCAAATACCAGTCCGGATATGTTGCACCTCGCTCACGCGGCGGAGCCCAACCCGCCACGGAGTACAGACCCCAGTCGATAAACATGCCAAATTTGGCGTCCTCATACCACTCGGGAACTTGGTGTGTCGAAATCGATTCCCTTGTGGGTTTATACAGATTTGAAGCTCTTACTTCCGGGATGACAGCGGCAAGCAATGCGGCGAATCCGAAAGCAAGGATCGTCTTCATCGGGCCAAAATGAGCTTTGGGGGGATTGATGGCAACCCTGTTCCGTAGAATCTCTGGGGTGCCGAAGAGAAACGAAAGCGGTCTGCCATCAAGCACCGTTAGGTAGTTCGGATCTTTGGGCGGGCATGACCCCGGCCGAGCGTGCGCCTCTGTGCTCGGCGCGGTTTGCCTGCCCGCTCGCTCGGCTGCACCGCGTCGCCCAAGGGCTGCGAGAACGTGCGCTGCCCAAGTCGCTTCTCGGTCAAGCCTGCATCTATCTGCTCGGTCACTGGATCCCGCTGACCGCGCAGCTGCGCCACGGTCAGACCCGGCTCGACACCAACTTGGTTGAAAACGCGATCAGACCTTCGGCCGTCAGATAGAAAAACTGGCTGTTCATCGACCATCCCGACTCCGGCTTGTGCTCGGCCATCCTCTACTCGATCATGGTCTCCTGCCAGCGGCACGGCAAAGACCCGCTCGCTTATCGCCGCGATGTGCTGCAGCGCCTGCAGGCGATGACTGACCAAGACGACCTCGGCCCCTTGCTGCCAGCCAACTGGCGCGAAAGGCGATAGCCTTCGTGGCCGCCAGCTGTTTGATCGCCTGCCGATTGGTCACCATCCGCAACTGTCAATGAGGCACCCGGCCGGACATGTACGTTCAACACGAGGAGTTGGTGCCGCAGAGCCAAGTTCTCGAGCAGGAGTTGGCGGCGCGGTTGGAAGGCTGCGCCCAGACTCAACGCCCACGAACGTAGGCACGAACTGCCTCAAACTGACTGTCGCCGTCGAGGCCTGCCTCTGCCATTACGATGGCTCCGGAGCCGCTGCCGAGGAAGTGTCCGTGTCGGAACGGATGGAGCGAGTGGGCACGGCCATAATTCGAGCGCACCCAGCGGGCCATTGTCGCCAGCGTGAAGTCGGTGATACCCATCGCCTCGAGCTGGTGCGCCTCCGGAAAGATGCGGTCGCGTTCGGCTGAGGGCTGTAGATCGAACAGTTCGCAGGAAGTGACCACGTAGACATTGAGGTCGATGTCTTCACGCTCTAAGAGTGGCAGTGCCTTGGTCACAAATGCATAGGTGACACCAGTGCCTTGCAGCACGATGGTGCCTTGCCCGTGCCCGCGTGCAGCACGCAGGCGGTAAACGCCCTGTGCCGCGCTGGCTGCGGGAGGCAACCCGAGGGCTTCGCGATCCAGCACAACTTCCGGCGGACGCGTAACGAACGGAGCGATCACCGTTGGCCGCTTCGCGAGTGCGGTCGAAACCAAAAACCAGATTTCCTGCGGATCCCACGGCGTGAGTGTGATCATCGTCCCGACCGGGAAATTATCCTGCAGCAACTGGAGGGATTGCGGGTCGGCATGCGTCGGACCATCTTCGCCAGTCTTGAGTCCCACGTGGGCGCACACGAGAAAGAAGGGGCGGTAGGCGCCACCCGCAACCGACACGCGCGCTTGGTTGCCGATAGCGTGGAGCCGCGCGGCGATGTGCCCGAGCGGCGCGCTGAAGGCGCCATAAGATTACCCGGCGCCGATGTGGCTACCGAACGACGCGATTCCCGAGAGCATGGCGGTCATCGCGTCTTCGCAGATGCCACCGATCGAGAGCTGCCGGGCCTCAGGATTCGTATAACGGTTGTAGAAGCCTGGCGGAAAACCATCGCCGACCTTGCTGATGCTCGTCGAGGCGAGGAGATCAGCCGCAGCAACCACGATTGCGCCGCCGCTCGCGCGATTGTAGTAGTTCAGCACGCGCCCGAGTTCATCGCGCAGCGTGGTTTTTGTTCCCGGCTTGAGCGCGAGTTCGGCTGGTGCTTGCTCGCTCGTGCGGACCGCGATTTCGTAAACGGCTTGAATGCGGGGCGCGCCCGTCCGGGGCTGGCGCCGCCGGCTCTCAAGCCGCAGCTTCGCGACGCGAAGCTGCGCGGCCAGCGCTACGGCGGTGGGCCTTCGCGCCTCCAATGCGCCGCGAATGGTGCCGAGCGTTTCCCAGTAACACTGCTCAATGACACTCGCATCGGCGCCGCAGCGCTGGGGAATTCCGTCGCAGCACGGCAGGTGCACCGCGTCCTTGGGCAGCAGCGGCGCCACGGCTGCGAAAAAGCCGGCCGAGCACAGAGCGTGGCCGGCACCATGGGATGCGCGACCTTCGATTCCATATTGCCAGCCTTTCACCGTGCGGTAGACGATCGCCGTGGGCTGGCCGTTCTCGAGTGCGAGCGCGGTGCGCTGTGCTGTCGTGATCTGCTGCCAGTCAAATCCATCCGGAACCAGGATCACGTTCCAATCATGGAGGTAGGCGAGCTCTGCCGGAGTCCACTGAACGTAATCGCCCGGCGTCTCCCCATCGCGGCACACGCGGTTCGAATCGATCGAAGCTTGGTTCCAGTCCACGTGCAGCACTACATTCCCAAGCGAGGCGGTGCCCGCCGCCGCGAGCGCCTCGGCCACACGGCCCGGCGTCATGCCGCCCTCGCCCTCGATGATATGCACGCGCGGCGCGTCCTTTCCGTAGAGGTCAGCCGCCCCCCACGCCAGTCCGAGTGAGGCCGGAACGCCCACGCCCGACGCGCCCGTTGAAAGTCGCACGAACGGCGTCGCCGGGGTGGGATGGCCGTCGAGCGCCTTGGCGCGCAGTTGTTTGAAGAGAGGTGTCTTGGCGGCCGGGTTGCGGCGGAAGCCGAGCAGGTCTTCAAGCCTGAGCTGGAACTTCTCGTCGCGCGGCAGCAGCTCCGGGGCCGCGATGCGCGCCACTTCGTTGCGCAGCGCCCAGATTGCGTAAAGACCGAGCGCCTTGTGCCCCGCCGCGTAGGAGATGATGTCTGCGTCCCGACGCTCGGGGCGCGCGAGATCATAGTCCATCAGGTCAAACAGCAACGAGGTCACAAAGCGTCCGGACGAGATCGACCCGCCTGGATGGCCCGAGAGCGGCACATAATTATACATTACCGCACATAGCGAACGGTAGACGAGGTCGAACGTATCGAAGTGCCCAAGGGTCGCAGCGTCGAGAGGCCTGCCCTCCACCGCCACGCGATCGGCCGCATTGAGGAACACGCCGCGGCGCGGCCCGAACGTAATCTTCGCCGCTGGCACACGGCCAGACGAGGCTTCCATTGAAATCTGGTTCTTTACCATCATGCTATTCACGGTTTAACCGTGATCGTTTGAAGAATTTTGGTCTGGTTGACCTTCCTTATTCGCTCCGTAAGCTCAAGCTGATTCCGGTTGGCACACTCGTATCTGACAGGCGTAATCTGCGGTCTACCACTGCCCAGCTAAACACGGTGACTGAGAGGGACGCCGGAACTAAGCCAAGGGTAGTATCAGCCAGAGACGTTGATGTATGGTTGTTTCGGTTGCGGTTGGCAATCCCGGGCGGAGGGAAAGCCCGGCTCGGCGGGCCTGACCGGAGCCAGGGATGGAAGTAAACTCGCGGCGCGGATGGCAGGGCTTTGGCAGCCAAGATTACTGTACGGACGGAATTGGTTGTATCTGTTTCTGTAGTCTTCGATCACGACGCGGGATTCGATCAGAGTCCATAGTTGCTCGCGGTTCAGACACTCGTCGCGGAACCCGCCATGGAAGGATTCCACAGAACCGTTTTGTCAGGGACTTCCCGGCTCGATGTAGATAGTTTTGATGTGGTTCACAGCCAGCCAGCGCTGGAGTTCCTTGGCGATGAACTCCGAGCCATTATCCGAACGGATATACTCCGGCGCGCCATGCTGGGCGATTGCTCCCTTGACCAAGTCGCTCACATTGCCGGATTTCCGAGCCCGATCAGCCCTCAGTACGTGACACTCCCGGGTGTGCTCATCGAGGACCGTCAACATCCTCAAGGCACCGCCGCGCACCGTCGCGTCGACGATAAAGTCCTGGGTCCAAACATGGTTTTTATGAGTCGCTTTCGTTGGCAGTCCTGTCGAGTGGCCGCGACGAGGGATTTTCCTCTTGGTTGGCGGCACTCTCAGCCCTTCCAGTCGGCGCAGCCGCCGCACCCGGCGGTTACCCACGTTCTCGTGGTTCAAGGAAAGAACCACGGAATCCATGTTGCATCCCGCTTTGCACTATGGGCTGGTTCGAAGCCGGCAACGAGTGACTTGGCCAATCTTTGACAGCTGGCGTAATTGTAACATGACAATCAGGAATGCCGTTCGAAAATTAGTTATAGTACAGTTCGTGACTGCGATCGTCTCCAGCATTGCTGGAGCGGCGGCGTCAGACCAGTGGGTTGCTCCGATCGCGCCAGGCAGAGTTACGAACTTCAGTCTCACCCAAGTGCGGCTGCTCGACAGTCCGTTCAAGCAGGCCCAGGAGCTGGACCGGCAGTATCTGTTGTCGCTGGATCCGGACCGCCTGCTGCTCATGTTTCGCGTCACGAGCGGTCTCTGGAGTTATGGCCCCGCCACTCCGGCCTTGGGCGGCTGGGAGAGTCCCGGCTGCGGTTTGCGCGGGCACACCCTAGGACATTACCTGTCCGCCTGTTCGCTGATGTATGCGTCCACAGGCGATGAGCGATTGAAGGCCCGCACGGCCCTGCTCGTAGCCGAGCTGGCGAAGTGCCAGGACAAGATGGTCGAGCAGGGTTATCACGCCGGCTACCTGTCGGCCTTCCCCGAATCCTTCTTTGATCTCGTCGACGCCCAAAAGCCCGTGTGGTCGCCGTGGTACACGATGCACAAGATCATGGCCGGACTGCTCGACGTGCACGTGCACACCGGCAACGCGCAGGCCCTGGACGTGCTGAAGCACCTGGCCGAATGGGTGAAGTTCCGCGTCGACCGCCTCACGCTTGAGCAGATGCAGGAGGCGCTGATAACCGAGTACGGAGGAATGAACGAGGTGCTCGCCAACCTGTATGCGGTGACCGGCAATCCCGATCACCTGCGGCTGGCGCAGGCGTTCAACCACCAGGCGATGTTCGCGCCGCTGGCGCGCGGCGAGGACCGACTCGATGGCCTGCACGCCAACACGCAAATCCCCAAAATCACCGGCGCAGCCCGCGAATACGAGCTGACCGGCCGGGAGGAATACCGCGACATTGCGCGCTTTTTCTGGCGGCAGGTGGCGCTGGAGCGCTCCTACGCGATCGGCGGCGACAGTGACGACGAGCACTTCTTCCCCGTCACCGATTTTGCCAAGCACCTCAGCCCGGTCACGGCCGAGACCTGCAACACTTACAACATGCTCAAGCTCACGGAGCATTTGTTCGCTTGGGAACCGTCGGTCGAGATCATGGATTTCTACGAGCGGGCGCTCTACAACCACATCCTCGCCTCGCAGGATCCGCGCACGGGTATGTTCACCTATTTCATTTCGATGAAGCCGGGGCTCTTCAAAACCTACTCGACGCCGGACAACTCGTTCTGGTGCTGCGTCGGCACCGGGATGGAAAACCACGCGAAGTACGGTCAAATGATTTATTCCCATGACGCTGTTTCGCTTTATGTAAATCTTTTTATCGCCTCCGAGCTTAATTGGTCGGAGCGCGGCGTCGTCGTCCGGCAGGAAACGGATTTTCCGGACGGAAACGTATCCCATCTCCGCCTTCAATTGGTGAAGCCGCAGACGTTCGCCTTGAAGGTCCGCAGGCCGGCTTGGTGCCAGACTGCCGTGACAATCAAAGTAAATGGCGCGGTTGCCCACGCGAGTCGGGACGGTTCCGGCTACCTTACGCTCGAACACGAATGGGAAAATGGCGACTTGATCGAGGTCACGCTGCCGATGTCACTCCGGACAGAAGCGCTGCCCGACGATCCCAAGCATATAGCGTTTTTTTACGGGCCGATCCTGCTCGCGGGAGCTATGGGGACCGATGGAATTCCGCCAGAAGGGCAATACGCGAACTATGAAAAGCAATACACGGGTTGGCCGGCGCCGCCGGAACCGGCCCTGACTGGAGAACCGGCCGCAATCCTTAACGCACTCGAGGTCGTTCCAAACGAACGGCTAACCTATCGGACGCAGGGAATCGGACATCCTCGCGATTATACGCTAATACCATTTTTTCGTCTGCACCACCAACGCTACACCGTATATTGGCTTGTAAATCCGCCGCCTCACGGCGCCCCGTGACAAATCCGCATTGTGCCCACATTAAGCCGAATTTTGCGGCTGGCCGGCTCGTCGTTCACCGCATGTTTTGGGCGATCGCAGTCATCACATCCCGTCCAGGCGTCGTTACCCAGTCGTTTGAAATGCGAGCTGCGCGACGACGGCGAGATCTTCCCGGTTGGAAGCATTTATGACACATTCTGCCATGAAAGTCGCGATAGATAGTGACGACGCCGGCCTTGGGCTGAAAAAAGCGATTCTTGAGTTTCTTCGGACAAAAGGAGCGGATATTTATGATCTGGACTATACCTCCCGCAAAAGCGGTGCCTTCTATCCAGAAATCGGATATCATCTGGCGCTCAAGGTGAAGAACCATGAATATGACAGAGGCATCCTAATTTGCGGCACAGGCTTGGGCATGTGTATGATCGCCAACAAAGTCTCCGGCGTTTACGCGGGGGTGTGCCATGACGTATATTCTGCCGAGCGCCTCGTTAAGAGCAATGATGCGCAGGTCATTACCCTCGGTGCGCGTGTGATCGGCATAGAACTTGCCAAAATGATTGTGACCGCTTGGCTCGAATCTGAATTCCAGAAAGGCTCGTCTTTACCAAAGGTGCGTCAAATGCGGCAGTTGGAGCGGCAATCGTTTCATTCTCTACGCTAGTTGATACAAACAATAACCACAAAAACCGGAGAGATTACAGATGGTCATCATTCAATCATACGGACTAGCTGTCGTTTTGCTGTTTATCGGCATGCTCGCCTGGGGTTCGTGGCCCAACACCCTTAAACTGGCGGACAAGGAATGGAAGTTCCAACTCTTCTATTGGGACTACGCCGTTGGGGTTTTACTTTTCGCTTTGGGAATGGCCCTCACGCTGGGCAGCCATGGCACTGCGGGCCGGAGTTTTATTGCCGATTTGCAGCAGATCAGCGGCCAGTCGCTGATGCTCGCGCTGCTCGGAGGGTTTGTTTTCAATTGTTACAACTTGCTGCTGGTCAGCGCGCTGGACATTGCTGGTATTGCCGTTGCATTCCCGATCGGAGTCGGTGTCGCCTCGGCCCTAGGCACCTTGGTCAATTATGTGTTTAAGCCAGAAGGCAATCCGGTGCTAGTGTTCTCGGGGATTGCCGCGATTGTCTTGGCGGTGGTTTTTGACGCGCTCGCTTATAGAAAGATTCCTTCGGCGAACCAGCAATCCAGCACCAAAGGTATCGTGCTTTCCTTGGCGGCAGGAATCTTCGGTTCCTTCTTTTTCCTGCTTGTGCAAGCAGCCATGGTTCAAAACGAGACGGCGCAGATTCTTGAGGCAGGGAAAGTGACCTCTTACACAGCGGTGGTTTTGTTCGCGGCCGGCTTGGTATTGTCGAACTTTATCCTTAACAGTTTTCTGATGATGCGCCCGTTTGCCGGTGACCCGATCCCCTTTGGCGATTATGTCAAAAAGGGGACGTTGAAAATGCACGCGATCGGCATTGTGGGCGGCCTGATCTGGTGCATTGGGATGTCCTTTAGCAACCTGGCCTCGGGCGCCGCTGGGCCTTCGATTTCTTACGGCTTGGTGCAGGCCTGCACGATGATCGCCGCGATATGGGGCGTGTTTGTTTGGAAAGAGTTCAAGAATGCGCCGCCGGGAACAGGCAAGTTAATTGTTTGGATGTTCATGGCGTATTGTATAGGAATCGCGCTCCTGATCTTGGCTAAGAGGTAAAGATAATGGATGCGATATTATAAGAACCCTGTCTGATAAAACAAAGAGTCATGGCGAAGGAAACGCATATGAAAAAAATCACATTTGCGGTAGTTGTTGGGAACCGAGGGTTTTTCCCTGCGGTTCTAGCCAAGGAAGGCCGAGAAAAACTGCTGGGTGTGCTGAAAGCAATGGGTTATGAAGTGGTAGCCTTGACGCCCGAGCAGACTAGGCATGGTTCGGTGGAAACATTTGCTGATGCCCTCAAGTGCGCGACGTTGTTCGCGACCAAGGCGGGTGAGATTGATGGAATCATCGTGACTTTGCCCAACTTTGGCGATGAAAAGGGCGTTACCGAGTCGATCAAGCGCTCCGGCTTGAAAGTGCCAGTGCTGATCCACGCAGAGCCCGATGATTCCGGCAAAATGACAAGCGCTCACCGACGGGATTCGTTTTGCGGCAAGATTAGCGTCTGCAACAATCTAAACCAGGCCAGGATTCCTTATACGCTGACACGCTCCCACACCGTGGGCGTGGCTTCTGCTGAGTTCGCAGAGGAGGTGAAGGATTTTGCCGCGGTGTGTTCCGTGGTTAAGGGCATGCGGAAAAATGTGCGTTTAGGCGCCGTGGGCGCTAGGACGGGCGCGTTTAACACAGTCCGTTACAGTGAAAAACTGCTCGAAGCGGCGGGAATTGCGGTCGAAACCATCGACCTGTCCGAGATCTTGGGCCGAGTGGGAAACCTGAAGGACAACGACGAAGGAGTGCAGAAGAAGCTGGAGGCAATCAAGAACTACGTGTCTGTGAAAGGGATTCCCAATGCAGCTTTGGTGAAGATGGCGAAGTTCGGCTCTGTGCTAGACCGCTGGATAGAGGATTTGCATTTAGCCGGGACGGCCATCCAATGCTGGACGAGTTTGCAGCAGAATTTCGGGATCATGCCGTGTGCGCTGATGAGCATGATGGGCGAGATGGGTTTACCGAGTGCTTGTGAGGTCGATGTGGCCGGCTTGCTGGGGATGTACATCCTACAGCTGGCAGGAAGCACGCCCAGCGCATTGTTGGACTGGAACAACAATTATGGCGATGAACCCAATAAATGCGTGGTGTTCCATTGCAGCAACCTGCCGAAGTCGTTTTTTGAAACCGTGAAGATGGACTATAATGAAATCATCGGCAGCATCATGGGGCAGGAAACATCATACGGCACTGTGGTGGGCAAGCTGAAGGCCTGCAGGGCCACCTATTTCCGAGTATCTACCGATGACACCCGGGGCGCGATCCGTGCCTACACCGGCGATGGCCAATTTATGAAGGCCGATATTGAATCCTTCGGGGGCTATGGCGTGATGGAAATCCCCAACCTACAGGGACTGATGCGATATGTTTGCGAGCAAGGTTTCGAGCATCATGTGGTAGTGAACGTGAGCGCGAAAGCGGCGGTGATTCACGAAGCGCTGAAGAAGTACTTAGGCTGGGATATTTATTTACACCGGTAGCGGATTGTTGCGAACTGAGGAAACGCCGTCGGCCAGAGATGGGCGACAATGGGCAGGTTTATATCCCCCGCTTATATCGTTGCTGCACTGCAATCTCTTTTCCAACGAGCGTTGCGTTAAGTGATACAGATGAAGGCTGGTCTTATTGCGCAGTGAAAGGCCTTGCTGAAGGGGCGATCTGGGAGCAATGCGAAAACCTGAAGCTGAGCGTTCCATGAAAAAACTCATTAATAACCCCAATAATGTCGCCCTAGAGTCCATCGAAGGACTGGCTGTAGCTTTTCCGAATCTACTTAGAAAACTCGACAAATGGCAGGCGGTCGTGCGTCGCGACTCTCCCATACTGAAGAAGGTCGCAGTGCTGACCGGCGGCGGCAGCGGCCACGAACCTATGTTCGCCGGTTATGTCGGCGCGGGCTTGGCCGACGGCAGCGTTGCCGGCAACGTGTTCACATCGCCGCCGCCGCCGCCGATCATCGCGACGGGCAAAGCTATCCATGGCGGCCGGGGGGTGCTATTTCTCTATGGGAACTACGCGGGCGATGTGCTGAACTTCGACGTTGCAGCCGAGGAGCTCCAAGCGGACGGCATCTCTGTGAATACTGTGCGGATCGCCGACGACGTGACTTCAGCGCCCAAGGAGCACGAGCAGGAAAGGCGCGGGGTTGCGGGGGACTTGTTCGTGATCAAGATCGCTGGCGCGGCGGCCGCCGAGGGCGGCGATCTGGCGGCGGTCACCGCGGCGGCGCAGAAGGCCGAAGCCAATACCCGCAGCATGGGCGTGGCGCTCAGCTCTTGCGTGATTCCCGCGTCTGGCAAACCGATCTTCGAGCTAGGCGAACGAGACATGGAAATCGGCATGGGGTTGCACGGCGAACCTGGTGTCCAGCGCGGGATACTCGCGCCGGTTGACTCTGTCGCTGAGATGCTGCTTGGTCGGATCCTCGATGACATGCCAGTGTCCGTCGGCAGCGAGGTCGGAGTCCTCGTCAACGGGTTCGGCGCCACACCTTTGGCGGAGTTGTTCGTCTTGTTCCGCGCCGTCCACCGTCTCCTCGGCCAAGCTGGCATTGCCATCTTGCGTGCTTACGTCGGCAATTATGCCACCTCAATCGACATGGCTGGCGGATCGGTGACGCTGATCAAGCTCGACCCGGAACTGAAGCGCTGGCTGCTCGCCCCATGTCATAGCGCTGCTCTCACGCAGATCTGACGCAGTAACGAGCTTCACTCGCATGACTGCCGACAATCTGCGCGAGGCGCTCTCTTTCGCCGCCGCCCGCTTTCAAAAGGAGGAGACACGCCTCTGTAGCCTTGACGCCGCGATCGGCGACGGAGACCACGGTATCACGATGCGCATCGGTTTCGATGCCATCAATGCCGCCCTCGCAGACCTCGACGTCACAGCCGGAATCCACCAGGTGCTGCACGCAGCGGGCAATGCATTCATGGATGCCACGGGCGGAGCCATCGGCATCATCTTTGGACGCATGTTTACCACCGCGGGCCGCGCGCTCAAGGGTCAGACGGCGCTCGATGCCGCACAATTTATGACGATGCTACGAGCCATGGAGAGTGGGGTCGTCAACGCGGGGAAGGCCCAACCAGGCGACCGAACCGCACTCGACGCCATACATGCTGCAGCAAATGTGACCGTCCAGGCAGACTTGCTATCCGTTATCAAGGCGAGTGCCGCCGCCGCCGAAAACGCCGCCTCCGATACTGCCCGGATGCAATGCAAAATTGGGCGCGCCAGCAAGCTGGGCGACCGGGTCCTTGGCCACCCCGATCCGGGAGCAACCTCCTTTGGGATCTTTCTCCGGGCCTTGGCCGACTGGGCGGAAATACACGGTCCATAGCCCTGCTCCTCTGGGTGACGTGACTCGCCTTTATTGGACCGGGTGATGAGTTGGCCTGGGGCCAAAACGAAGATATTCTCTCGGTTTGAAAGTCTTTTTGAAACCGTTCAACTTGACCATAGCGACAGATAGCTCGGGATCGTCACGTTCGACTCCGCACATCATCGCCTCATGGGCGCGGATGGCGCCGGCGCCTTCGGCGACGAGGACGGTCCGGCCGTCTGTTTCCAGCGGCGGGAAGGCGGCGTAGGGGCTCAGAATCTCTCCGTCCTGGGTTTGGACGTAGTCGGGGAAATCCGCACGCAGACCCGGATTCGATTTCCAGACGGCATCATAGACGGTGACCGGACTCGCTTTTTCGAGCCACCGAAAGTGAGAGTCTGGGCGGATGGTTGAGGTTGGTGGGGAGAGGGGAGTTTGTCCATGCCCGGCGACGGGAGCCCGAAGGGCGACCGGAGCCGGGGAGAGAAGCCGTTGACCCGCGAAGCAAGCGGGACGGACGTCGCCGAGTTGGCTGTGGGGACGGCGATGGCCCCGCCAATGTCGCCGGACGCTCCGGTCATGAATGCAATCGTGCGCCGCCAGCGACCGAGGCATTCATGAAGGGGGTCTTTGGCGCCGGGCAGGACGGCAGCTTTCATTGTTGCAGTGATGGAGTATGTTGGCGGTCGGATGCATGGTGCAGGCCGTAAAACTTGGCGCAGTTCTCGCCGAGGATCCCCGTACGGACCGTCAATGGAAATCGCTGCACGTAATCAATGACGATCTGCATGGCGGCCCCGTAGTCGCCAGATAGCGTGCAGACCGGCCAGTCGGAGCCGATCATCACCCGTTCTGGTCCGAATGCTTCCATCACGATGTCGAGATAGCGTTCGAAATCACTCGCCTGCCACTGTCGCCATTGGGCTTCAGTGAGCATCCCGGACAGCTTGCAGTACACCTGGCGGAACTTCGCCAACTCGCGCAGATCCTCTCTCCAAGGAGAAATCCGCTTTTCGGCGATTGCCGGTTTGGCGATATGATCGAGCACAAAAGGCTGATCGGGAAACTCTTCCACTAGTTTAAGCGCCACTGGCAGATGCCTCGGGAAAAGCAGTAGGTCATAGGTCAGATCATACGACCGGAGCTGTGCGATCCCACGCCGAAACTCCACCCCAAGCATAAAACAATCGTCGGCCTCGTCATGTACCACATGTCGCACGCCGACAAGCTTGGGCTCGCGCGCGAACATCTGCAATTGTTCGGGCAATCGCGGCGAGCGCAAATCCACCCAACCCACCACTCCCGCGATGAAGTCGTACTGATCGGCGAGTTCCAACAGCCAGCGGGTTTCTTCCAGATTTTGCCTCGCTTGCACGGCGATACAGCCATCGAAATCAAACGACTGTAACAAGGGTTTGAGGTCAAGTGGAAGGAAGTCACGCTTGAGCCCAGCCATCTGCTCCGTCATCCAAGTGTGCTCAAGCAGTTCGTATCGCCAGAAATGCTGATGGGAATCTAGTCTCATAGTGGATCTGTATTCATTGTTCGACGAACGCCGCCGATTGCACCGGTCAGGCGATAGCGACGATTGCTTTGATAACGCCGGTCTCTGGCTTGAGCCACATGGGAAAATCGCCAATCAACGTGTCGAACGTGCCGCGATGGGTGATCCATGGCTTGGTGTCGACCATCCCCCCTTCGATAAGGCGAATGATGCGATCGAAATCGCCCGACAGCGCATTGCGCGAACCTAGGATAGTGAGTTCGCGCCGGTGGAGTGCGGGTGCGTGCGGCAACGAAAGCTCATGCTGCGTGATGCCCACATAGACCAGCCGGCCGCCAATCGCGCAGTAATTCAGCGCTTGGCTCATCGACGTGCTATTGCCCGTGGCGTCGATTACCACGTCGGCGAGTTGGCCGTGAGTGATATCCTTAAGCGTCTTCAAGGCGGAGCCGTCGTCTCGAGCTAAAATGGTGTATGGCACGCGCAGGATGTTTCTGCAGAACGCGAGTCGACTTTCGAGCACATCAAGCACGGTGCAGTTTGCTCCAGTGACTTTCACGAACTCGATCGCGGAAAGCCCGATCGGTCCGGCACCGATCACGAGAACGTTGTCACCGGCCTTCACGCCGCCGCGCGCCACGGCGTGGCAGCCAATCGCGAGAGTCTCAACCAACGCGAGCTGCTCGTAACTCAACGTGCTCGCGAGGTGTAGTTTCCGCGCCGGAAGAATCATCCGCTCCCGGAGACCGCCGTCGCACATCACGCCAAGCGTTACGTTCGACTCGCAGCAATTGGTAAGACCACGCCGGCATGCGTAGCAGCGCTGGCAATTCATGTAAGGCTCCACCGAGCAGCGGTCGCCCGGGCGCACATTGTCCACCCCTTCGCCGATCGCGAGCACCTCGACGCCGAGTTCGTGCCCGGGGATGCGCGGGTAAGAGTAGAATGGCATCTTACCGAGGAACCCGCCGTAGTCCGTGCCACAGATGCCAACGCGGTGAATCCGCAATAGCACCTCACCTGCGCCGGGCATGGCGGGCTCGACAATGTCGATGGCGCGGAACGCGCGAGGCTTTTCGAGTTGGATGGCTTTCATGCGTTGGCGCGGCGATGGACCGCTCAGTTGTTTTCGGGGAGGCCTTCGAGGTGTCCGATGTTTTTCACCGGGGCAAAGATGGCCTGCACCTCTGCAAGCAGTTCGCGGTCGATCGGGTCCGCGGCCCACTGCGCCCAGTTACGGATGTTCTGCGGATTCGCACTGCCTGCGATCGTGGTGGCGATGGCTGGATGCGAGAGGGAAAATTGAAGCGCGAGTTTCGCGATATCCACGCCTTTCTTGGCACAATGCGCGGCGGCGGCGCGCGCGGCAGCCTTGACCGGCTCAGGCTCCTTCAACCAAGCGGGCAACGGCGCGTTCGTCAGCAGCCGCGCGCTGAAAGGGCCGGCATTCATCGCACCAACCTCCTTAGCCTCGAGAACAGGCATGATCTCGTCGGCAAACCGCGTGTTCTGCAGCGTATATTGGTTGTAACTGAGCACGCAGTCCACACTGGTCTGATTGAGTATAAAACGAAAGATCTTCATCGGGTAGCCGCTAACGCCGACGTAGCGGACCTTGCCGGTTTTTTGGATCCGACGCAGTGCCGGCAGTGTTTCATCGACGATTTGTTGCGTCGGCACGAACTCAATGTCGTGGCACAGCACAATATCGAGGTGGTCTGTGCCGAGACGATGCAGCGAGATATCGACGCTCTCTGCGACGCGCCGCGCCGAAAAGTCGAAGTGTTGGAGATCGTAGCGCCCAATCTTCGTGCAGAGAAGATAGCTCGCGCGCGGCACACCCTTGAGCGCGATCCCCAGCAGCACTTCGCTCATGCCCCGGCCGTAAAAAGGCGACGTGTCAATGAGCGTGAGCCCCAGATCGAGCGCAACGCGCACGCTGTGCAGCGCTTCGTCGAGCGTGATGTTGCGATACTCGGCGCCGAGCGAGCTAGCGCCAAAACTGAGAAGGGGAACCTCAAGGTCGGTCTTTCCGAGGCGGCGGGTTTGCATGCGAAAGTCAGTCTCTGTGGCAGCCGATCGTGAGGAGCACGTTAGCCCAACACGATTGGTCCGCAGTCAGGATCGTGAGGGCGAGATTCAACGTCTTCACCTGGTCGTAGAAATCTCATTTCATGAGTGGCTCGAGCTGCAGTTTGCTACCGGCATCGGACAGGATTCTTCGATACTCCCGCCAAACTTGGGGGCTCGACCTCGATTGCATTGGGATCGTCGGGTGGGATTCCCATCGTGTTGACGCGTTCGATCGGCACGGCGTTGAGCAGGGTTCGCAGCACTTGAGCGATGGTGACAATGCCGGGCGCAAGGTTCAGGCAGACCAGCTCGGCGCTGGGACCACGTTTCGTCGGGGCGGGATGATTGCCGTCGGCGATGAGGATCTGCGCGTGGTGTCCCGTGCGGGCGAGCACTCGCAGGATTTCAGGATGAGTGAGAGGCGTCTTGAGCACAGGGATGGATTAGGGTGCGATTGTCGCGGCGCGAAACGCGATCATCGTTTGCGCTCCAGCCGTCGTTGAGTCTGGTAGCGGTAGGACCTCCGCCGACAAATAGCCGTGGTAGCCGATGGCGCGCAATGCCGCCACGACCGAAGCGATCGCCGTGTGCCCGAATCCGACGGCCCGGCGATTCGAATCGGCAAAGTGAACATGGCCGATGAGCGGTCCGGCCCCGCGCAGCGCCGCCGCCAAGTCCGCCTCCTCAATGTTCATGTGAAAGAGGTCAGCGAGAATCTGGATATTGCGCGTGTGCAGTGTTCGAAACCACTCCGCCGTGTCGCCGAGGCGGTTAAACAGATTCGTTTCGTAACGGTTGAGGGGCTCGAAGAGGAGGGGTAACCCGCGCCGTGACGCGTGCTCGCCGAGATCCTCCAGCGCCTCCGTCAGCATAGCGAGGGCCTCGGTTCGCGTTACCGCGGCATCATGTCTGCCTTGCATCGACCCGATAATCGCGGGCGCCTCAAACTCCGCCGCAACATCTATTATGCGACGGATGAACTCCCGGGCCGCCCGACGAATGTCTGGATGGACGTGCGTCAGCGTCAGCCCGTACCGCACCGAGCCGCCGCCGGTCGCTACTGCAGCCACCGCTAGCCGGCTACGCGCGAGCATGGCGCGCGTCGCCGCTACGTCGATGGCCCGCGCGTCTGGTGGGAAGATTTCGACGGCGTCGAAGCCTAGTTCAGCCGCCGCTTCACAACCGAGTTCCAGACCCTCCCAAAACACAAATGGCCCGCCTCTCGCTTCGGGCACCAGGGAAATCGTGACGGCGGATCGCATGGCGGAGTTTCTCACCGTAGGCTGGGCCGTAGCAACGGGAACTGGACGCCAACGCTGGGGCCGGAGAAATGAAGAAGAAGGCGGGCGTCACGCGGGCTCTTGTTATCGGTCGCAAACGTGGGTGGGCGGCGCGTTTCACCCCCACCTACCAGTGCTTCCAAAGCGATTCCCTTGAGGCCGGCGTTGTACAGTCTCAGGTGGTCAATCGCGTGGAGGCGTTTGCGTTTCGTGGCGGTGAGTGGGACGGCCATGATCGACCCGGGAATAGTGGGAGAGTCGGTCAAACGGGATGACGCTGCCGCTACTTCGGTGGTGCCACTCCTAAAACATATCATAGCACGCCACGGGCTTGTCGCACCTACGGCATCGAGTTTCCCATCAAGTACAGGTATTAAAACAGAACTCACTGCCATGGAATTGCTCTAAAGTATGTTTTCAAAATCGATGAGTGAGCCAATCGACAACGGCAGCAAGTTGGACCAAGCCAAGAAACACGATGGCGAGTCTGTCGTAATGCGTGCCGACGCGGCGATAGCGTTTGATGCGACCGAAGAAGTCTTCGACCTGTGCCAGCAGCGATGATCGCTGCGGTGAAAAGCGACCGACCAGCGGCGCGTGCGCTTGGGTGGGATGCAGACACGCGTGCGCTGCTGAGACCCTCGCCTGGCACTCGGCCCCCGTTGGCCGCCTCGGTGGTCGAGGCGAACCAGCGTTCATCGATGCCCCCGCCGGGCGCGCCGAAGGCATAGAGATCATCCGGGTGCAGTTTGCGGCGCTTGCCCGACTGCAGGAATGACCGCGCCACACAGCAGGGTGCCACCCGCAGCAGGCCGCCGGTGCGGGCCAGCTCGGCCGCGACTGCGGTAGGCAGATTTTTGCCCAGAAGACGTAGTTCACGAATGGTTTTCACGGTAGAGTTCGCTTCCCCGTTATTTCAGGAAAGCCTGGACGTTTTCGGCGGTGACCAGCCGGAAGGGGATCAGCACCTTTTGGCCCGGCGCCCCGCCGCGGGCGAGTGCGACGGCTACCTCGACGGCGGCCGTGCCCTGGGCCTTAGCGTCTTGAAAGACGGTGGCATCGAGCCGGCCGGCTTGCACAGCGGCCACGGCGTCGGCGATGGCGTCTACGCTGACGACCAAGATGCGCTTCTTCAGGCCCGCCTGCTCAAGGGCAATCACCGCGCCCATCCCCATTTCGTCGTTCTGGGCGAAGACGGCGTCGATCGCACTGCCGTGCGATTGCAGCCAGTTTTCCATCAGGCTGATCGCCTTCGCGCGGTCCCATTCGGCCGTTTGCTCGGCAATGAGTTGCAGCCCCGGGTTTTTCGCCAGAACTTCACGCGCCCCTTGGTCGCGCTTCACCTGCGCGGCCTGCCCCATGAAACCGTGCATCATGACCACCCGGCCGTGTCCGTGCAGCCGGTCCACGAGATAGCTCATCGCAATGCGGCCGGACTCCTCGTCGTCGGAGCCGACGAAGGCATCGGGTGCGGCCCGGGTTTCGGAATTGACGTTGACGATCGGAATCCGCGCCGCTCGGGCGCTCTCGACCGCAGGGGAGCTGGCGTCGACTTCACAGGGATTCAGGATGATGGCCGATACGCGGCGCGCGACAAAGGCCTCGACCTGCTGCACCTGCTTTTCCGGGTTACGTTGCGCGTCGTTGACGATCAGAATGACGCCCAGCTCCTTCGCTTTCGCCTGCATCGCCTGGTCGAGCATCACGATGAATTCCGAGGAGAGGTTCATGAGGGAAACTCCTACCACGATGCCGCCGCCGGGATTCGGCGCGGCGGGATCGCTCTTCCGGGTGCAGCCCGCGGTGACGATCGCGAGCGCGAGAACCAAGGCCAGGGAGCTCCGTCCACCTCGTGGCATATTCATAGGGAATGTCAGTCCAGATTGCGCCGGTCGAAGCAGACCGCCGCGATGATAATGATGCCCTTGACGATGAGCTGGTAATACGAGGGCACATTGAGCAGATCCAAGCCGTTATTGATAACGCCGATCAAGACCACCCCTAGCACCGTGTCGTGGATCTGGCCGACGCCTCCGGCCAAGCTCGTTCCGCCGATGACGGCCGCCGTAATGGCATCGAGTTCATAGCCCACGCCGGCGTTGGGTTGGCCCGTCGTGATGCGGGCGGCCAGGACCACGCCCGCCAATCCGGCCGCGAGCCCACAGATCGTATAGGCCAAGAGTTTGATATTGGCGACGCTGAGCCCGGACGCGCGCGCGGCGTGCTCGTTGCCCCCGACCGCGTAGATGTAGCGACCGAGCCGGAAATTCTTCAGGAAGAGGTGGGCAGCGAGGGCCACCGCGGCGAAAATCACCACCGGCACCGGCACCCCCAAGACGGTAGTGCTGGCCATGCTGGTGAAAGTTCGGTCGAGATGGGAGACCGGGCGCCCATTGCTGACCACCAACGCCAAGCCGCGGGCGGCGGTCATCATCCCCAACGTGACGATAAACGGCGCGACCCGAGCGCGCGTGATCACCAGCCCATTGACCGCGCCGCACACCCCGCCGGTCAGGACTCCGGCCAGAAGCCCCAACCCCAGCGGCCACATTCCACCGGATTGGGCCGAGCCTGCCGCCACCACGCCGGCCAGGGCGACGATGGAGCCGAGCGACAGATCCACGCCTCCGGTGAGAAGGACAAACGTCACCCCGACCGCCAGGATGCCGTTGATGGCAATCTGCCGGATGACATTCAGCAGATTGGCCGGGGCCACGAATTGCGGCTGCATGACCGCTAGCAGGCCGCTGATCGCCAACAGCGCGAGGAGCAGCATGTAGGTGGCAAGCCATCGACGCCAGCGTTGTGCCCAGAATTCGGAAATGGCCGGGGACAAGGACATGGTTCAGTTTGCCAGGGCGTACCGGACGATCTCGTCCTGTGTGGTTCGCTGCGGGTCGAGTTCCGCCACCAACGCGCCCTCGCGCAGCACGAGCAAGCGGTCGCACAGCAGCAGCAACTCCGGCAGTTCCGACGAAACCATAATGACCGCCCGCCCTTCCTGCGCCAGGCGAACGATTAGGGCATAGATCTCCATCTTCGCCCCGATGTCGACTCCCCGCGTCGGCTCATCGAGGATCAGGATCTCCGGCTCCGTGAAAAGCGCCTTCGCCAGGACCACTTTTTGCTGGTTGCCACCGCTCAGCCGTTTGACCGGCTGGTCTCGGTGTGACACCTTGATTGCAAAGCGGGCGATCAGGTCGTCGGCACTGTCCTGCTCCTGCCGGCGACGGATCCAGCCGCCGCGGGAGCACCGCCAGAGACTGGTCAGCGTCAGGTTGTGCTCGACCGACATGCCGAGCACCAGCCCTTCCCGCCGGCGATCCTCGCTGACGAGGCCGATCCCGCCCCGGATCGCCTCCGCGGGCCGCGTAATGCGGGCGGGCCTCCCGCGGAGGCGAATCTCGCCGGCATCGGCGGGATCCAGGCCGTAGATGGCGTTGACCACCTCGGTGCGCCCGGCACCCATCATGCCTGCGAGGCCCAAGATTTCGCCGTGGCAAACCTGGAAGCTGATATCGCGAAACTTTCCCCGCTTGGTCAGGCCACGAACCGACAGGGCCTCGGTCCCGCGTTCGATTTTCGGCTTGTCGATTGTCATCGTCAGCTTCCGTCCGGCGATGCGCGCGATCAAGGTCGCCGCGTCCAGGTCCGCCGCCCGGTCCGACGAAACATGCCGTCCGTCGCGCAACACCGTAATCCGGTCCGCAATCCGGTAAATCTCGTCCATCTTGTGCGAGATGTAGAGGATGGCCACGCCGCGCCGGCGCAGGTCCGCGATGAGCCGGAAGAGCGTGGCCACCTCCTGCGCCGAGATCGCCGAGGTCGGCTCGTCCATGATCAGCACATCGGCTCCGATGGACACCGCCTTGGCGATTTCGATCATCTGCAGCTCGGAAATCTTCAGGTCGCCCGCAAGGGTCTGCGGCGAGAGCGGCAGGCCCAGTTCCTCGAGCAACTTGCCGGCGTCGGCTATCATCTTCGCTCGCGCGACCGCCCCTGGCATGCGCGATCGCGGCTCTCGCCCGATGAAAATGTTCTCGGCCACCGAGAGGTTTCGAAAGGGCATCAGTTCCTGATGGATCATCGCAATGCCCGCCGTGATGGCGGCGTGCGGATCCACGAAACGGCGCGGCTGGCCCCGGAACAGGATCTCACCGGAGTCCGGCTGCTCCAAGCCGGCCAGCATTTTCATCAGGGTCGACTTCCCCGCTCCGTTCTCGCCCATCACGGCGTGCACTTCGCCCGCAAAGACGGCGAGGTGGACGTCATGCAGCACCCGAATCCCGGAAAAGGATTTCGAGAGGCGACGTACCTCTAAGATCGGAGACGACAACTGAGCGGCACTACTCATAGATCCAACCGTGGCAGCATGGGCCTGTATTCACGAACCGCCGGCTTCAGCTCTGATCTTCAGAACCCACGCATGTTCGCATGGCCAACTGCTTTCATCCTGCAACCGCAGCGGAAATTTCACAACGGGAGCATGGCACACGGCCGCGGCCCGGGGCAATCCGCGAAGGTGGTTCGGACATGGGGCCACTTGTTTCGGTTTGAATAGACCGGCGGGATCGCGGTCGACTGGCGGGCGTCGCTCCGCTATGCTGAAGTATGGAACCGACCCCTCTTCCCATGAGCAAAGAAGTCCCGCGATTATCCGATGGCGAACTGCACGAGCTCAGGCGGTGGAACACACCCACGATCTACAACGGCTGGGAGCAGATCACGAAGCACAACGCCGCGCGCGATGCCTTCAATCTCGAACCGGTGCGCGACTACATGCCGCACATGGGCCCGATGGTCGGCTACGCTGTGACCATGGTCTGTGAGCCGGGCAATCCGCGCCACCCGAAGAAAAATCCCCAGGCGTGGAGCCAATACCGGCGCTACCTTGCGTCCATTCCCGGCCCGAAGATCGTGGTGGTGCAGGATCTCGACAAGCCGCGCATGATTGCCGCGTTCTGGGGCGAGGTGACCAGCAATTTCCACCGTGCCCTCGGCTGCGTCGGCACGATCATCGATGGCGGCATTCGCGACCTCGACGAGATGAACGCAGCCGGCTTCAAAGCGCTCGCGCGCGGTGTGTGCGTGGGCCACGCACATTCGTGTCCGGTGTGCTGGGGGGTGACGGTCGAGGTCTTCGGCCGGAAAATCCGACCCGGCCAGTTGATCCACGCCGACAAGCACGGGTTCCTCGCCGTGCCGTTCGGCGAGGAAGCGGGGTTGCTCGAGGCGGCGAAGTTCATGGACGCCAGCGAATGCCGCACCTTGATTGCCGCCGCGCGCGACATTGCCGGCCGGACGCCGGAACAGATTTGCGCTGCGCTCGACCGGGCAGGTGTGGCGTTCAAGCAGGCCGCGAAGAAGCGGTTCGGTCACAAGGGCGAATGGTAGCCCGGACGCTCCAATTCGTCGGCGGACACAAACGCTGGCTGATCGTCACTATGCTGGCCGGGTTCGGTGTCGTGAACTATCTCGACCGGCAGGCGCTCCCCGTTCTGGCGCCGCCTCTGCGCAAGGAGCCTGTCATCTCGACCGAGCAGTATTCCTATATCGGCAGCACTTTTCCTACGGCCTCCGTGATCGGCTACGCGATCTCGGGTCGGATGCTCGACCGCATCGGCGTGAAGCTCGGGCTGGCGCTCGTGGCGGCGCACACCTCGCAGACGTGGCTGACCGTGACGGTCGTCGCCCTTTTGGTGGCGGCCCACGGGTGCTGGGGTGTAAACAAGCCCACACTGGCCTCCGAGATTGTTCCGCGGGGTCAGGTGGCGAGGCTCGTGTCGCTGGCCGGCATTGCCGGCAGTATCGACGGCGTGCTGTCGACGCTGCTGGCCGGCCGTCTCATCACCTCCGCCGGCTGCGTGCCGGTGTTCACCGGCCTGGGATTCCTGCACTCGGCGGCGTTTGTTGTTCTCCGGTTGACGTTGCGGCGCAGCATAGCCGGCGCGGGGAAGGCGAGGGCATGACGACAGTGCCGCCAGACCACGGCGAGAGGGTGAGGCAGGCCGCCCGTGAGATCCGCATGCACTTGGAACAGGGCATCATCCCGTTCTGGCGTGACCATGCCGCGGACCGGGAGTGCGGAGGTTACCTGACATGGTTCGACGAGCAGGGGCGCTCGCTAGGCACGCAGGAAAAGTATCTAAACAAACAATGCCGGCTGCTCTGGTGGTTTTCGACGCTGGCCCGCCGTTATCCCGCTCAGGCCGAATTCAGGACGCTGGCGCGGCGCGGCCTAGAATTCATCGAACGACACTTTTGGGACCATGAGCATGGGGGTTGGTATTGGAAAGTGCGCCGCGATGGCGGTCGGATTGACGATGGCAAGGTGGTCTACGGGCAGAGTTTCGCCATTTATGCGCTGGCGGAATATTTTCTGGCTACCCGCGATGCGCAGGCCCTCGAGCTCGCCGAGCGGACCTTCGATTTGCTGCAGATCCATTGTGCCGACACGGCACACGGCGGTTACCTGGAGAATCTGGAGCCTGACTGGGTGCTATCGGCAGCGGGCTTCCATGCCGGCGACCGCAAGTCGCTCGACACGCACCTGCACCTGCTGGAGTCATTCACGGTGCTGTTACCTGCGTCACGACGGGAACTGCATCGCCGCAAACTGCTCGAGGTCGCGGCGCTCATTCGGGCGCACATGATCGATCCGGCGACGGGTTGTGGACGCAACCAATTCGATATTGCGTTCAATCCGATCCCGGCCATTGCCATCCGCCGCACCTGGAACGCCGAGCGGCAGGGCAAAGCTCCGGCCGTGCCGACGGACACCACATCCTACGGGCACAACCTCGAACTGGCCTGGTTGCTGCGGCGCGCGATCGAAACGGCGGGTGCGGATGTCGCGCCCTGGCGGGCCACGATGCGCGGGCTGCTGGAGCATGCGGTGACCCACGGCATCGATCGGGAGTTTGGCGGCGTCTTTCGGGACGGGACCGCGACAGGCGGGCCGCTGGTGTTGGAGAAGGAATTTTGGCAAAATGCCGAGTCGCTGGTGGGCCTGCTCGATGGCTACGAGTTGTTTGGCGATGGGCGGTTTCTAGAGGCGTTTTTCAACGTATGGGCGTTCGCGCGCGATCATTTCGTCGCGCCCTGCGGCGAGTGGCGGATTTTGCTTGACCGGCAGGGGCGTGCGCTGGACGCGAACGTCGGCAACGACTGGAAGGCCGTTTATCATACGGGCCGGGCCATGCTGGAATGCGTCGAGCGCCTGAAGCGTTTGTCGGACGACCGCGCGTGAATGCGGGCAGCAGCTTGATCACGCGTGGCGATCGCGGCGCGGGCGTGGAGGGACGGGCCGGTTCCTCGAGCATGGCTCGCGGTATCAAGCGGCGCCGCCCCTGGCGTCTGGCAGGTCAGATGGCGTCGTCATGAAGCGATTTGACCGGCACGCGCGCGAGCATGAGTTCGCGGCCGCCGCCGAGGACCGGGCTGCGAGTGTAGTGAATCAAGGCGTCGTCACTATGAAACGCCACACCGGGATAGGACCACTCGTAGTTGATATCGTCCTCGATCACCGTGGGGAGCTCCCAGGACGTGCCGCCGTTGCGACTGACCGCGCACAGGAGCAGGCAACGAGACACGGCCCGCCCAGCCAACGATGCCACGCGAGCCGGTCAGGCATTCTACCATTTGAACTCCACGAACGCCTCGTACATCGCGCGGATGTTTTCGAGCGGGACGTCCTCAGAGATCTCGCCGCAGGCGATGATGCCTCCTTCACTCGTACCGAGATCGTGGAGGAGCTGGTTGATGTATGCCTTCACCTCGGCGGGCGAGACGAACGGCAGGACGTTCTGGCGATCAATGTCGGTACGGAAACAGACCTTGCCCGCGAACTGTTTCAGCCGCTTTCGATCCATCACCGACGCCTGGCAGTTCAACACGACCACGCCGAGTTCGATCAGGTCAGGAACGATCTCGATGATGTTGCCGTCGCTGTGATACCATACATCGATACCTGCCTCCTTGACCTTCGAGAACATCGCACGGTACATCGGCTTGAAGAACGAGCGCCATTTCTCGGGCGCGATCATCAGGCTCTGTTGCGTTCCCCAGTCGTCGGCGAATTGCAGGCCCTGGTATTCCTTCTCCAGCCAACGATCTATAACCTTGAGCTGGAATTCAAGAAGCTCGTCGCGCAAGCGGTAAATCTCAGGGCGGTCGCTCACAACGTCCATGAGCGTGGCGTCCCACCCGTGCAGTTGCTGGAGTTGCTCAAAAAACGTGATCCATGCGCCGCGCGCGTAATATTCCTCGGCCTTACCAGCCATATGGCCGCTGTAGAGGCGATACTTCGGTACGCCGACCGTGAACACCGCCGGCCAGCGGTATTCGCTGTAATTGCTCCAGTCCTCCGCGATGGGGAACCCAGTGGGAATGCCGCAGCGTCCCGCGACTGTGACGTGCCACGTTGTTCCGAAATCGTCCTTATTGATGCCCAATTTGTAGAGCGGCGGCAGTTTCTCCTTCGGCAGATCGGGTAGCAGCCCCCAGCCGAAATCCTCGGGTACCGAGTCGGTAATTACCTGGAGCGTGTCGCCGTATTGGTACTGAGCCGCCGGCAGAATCGCATGCGAAATCGGCGGACGGTCGGGGTTTTGGAAACGAATCGACCGAACCACCCTTTCTCGATTCGACATCCCTGAATGCCTGGTTTGCTTGTTCATTGTCGGTTCGTCTCCATCGTTCGATTGTTTTTCATTCATTTGCTGCTATCCTCCATCGATATTTGGGCTTGCCTCGGGAAAGTGGACACCAATTTAGGCGGTGACCGGACTCACTTTCCCGAGCCACTCGGAGTGTTAGATGACGTGAAGCCGACAGGCGGCGGTAAAACAGCCAACCTGTCGGCCGATGAACTCTAACGAAGATCAAAATCACACAGAGCGTGCTTCCGTCACGACGGAAGTGATCATCAAGGTGGGACTGGATGTGCATGCGGAGAAGATTGCGGTGTGCGCGCAGGTGGACGGAGCGACGCCCCAACCTGCGCCGCTGGTTGCGCGGACGGGTTTGCTCGCTTGGCTGGCAAAGTTGCGGGCGAGGCATTCGGGAGTGTCCGTGGTGAGTCGTTATACCAATGTCCCTTAATAATTAGACTATGCAATCCGGGCGATGCTGCCATTGCTCAAAAGGAGTCCGCACGCACGCGTAGTGAACATTTCTTCCGGCGCCGGCTCCTTGACCCACCGCCCGACGAAGCGCGTACAACCGGCCTACAGCATTTCCAAGGCGGCCCTTTACATGTTGACCCAACGCGCGGCGCAGGATCTGGCGCCCTGGGGTGTCATTACCGTGGCCATATCGCCGGGCTGGATCAAAACCGACATGGGTGGTGCCAATGCCGACTTGTCGGTGGAGGAAGCCACCGCGGCTCTCGCCACCACCATCGAAAACCTGCAAGCTCAACACAACGGACTCTGGGTTGACCGGTTCGGCCAGCCGTCCGAATATGCCTGGTAAATTATGAACTCCCTCCACCTCATGTCTATACTCACCCTCGGCCTCACCGCCCTGAACGGCTATGCTGGGGCCGACTCCGTTTTCGCCCTGCCCGCCGCCCCGCTCGAACTCGTGACCGACGAAGCGAAGTTCCGGCCCTTCGCCGAGTCCGTCCGCGCCGAGGTCGAGCGACTGCTCGGCGTGCCCGCCGCCGTGGACGACCCCGCCACGCTGCGTCTGCTGCTCTCCACGCGCGTGCATCTGGCGCATTACTTCGGCGACGAAGGAAAGGAGATCGCCACCGCCGCTTGGATTCGCAGTTTGCAGACCGATCCGGCCAGCCGCGCATTCACTGGGCTAATGACGCTCGCATCCGTCGAGGCGCGGCGGCAAAATCCCGGCGCCTCGCCGGATGACGCGAAATATCGCGAGACTTTCCTGCGTGAGTTCACGCGCCAGCTCGCGAGCCTTCCGCGCACGTCGGAGATCACGGCGATGCTGCGGGACCAGCGTGGAAAAAACGCCGCGGTCACGGAGGCCGCCCTGCTGGCCGAGACCCGCGATGTCATCATCCCCGCCCTTGCGCGCCGCGGTCATTGCGGGCTGGCGGAGGCCGACCAGCTCGTGCGTGTCCACCATCGGCTTGTGAGCATCCTGCCGGTCAGAAACGAAACCCTTCACGCGCTCGACGCCGCGATCGCGGCGCGTCCAGCCCCATGAAGAACGTCCATACCGCTCCGATGGAGGTGCTCTCGGCGAAGCCGAACGGCGTCTTTGCCACCGAGCCCTACGAAGCCGGCTGGGCCGATGAGGCCCTTGCGATCGTCTATGTGCGCGAGATCGCCGGCCCGATGCCGAAGCTCGCGCTGCGGGCGCAGATCTCTGTGGATGGTGCACGGTGGCTCGATCACCCGGGGCCGCTTCTGCTGATCGACAATGTGGGCGGCTACAGCCTGCCATTGACGCATTTTGGCAACTGGCTGCGGCTGGCCGGCGAGGCGTCCGGTGGCCCGGCCGGCGGCGCACCCGCCTTCGTGATCGACATCTACTGGGTGCTGAAAGGATGAAGCTATGAACGAATCGGCCGATTCATTCCGCCAGACGCTGCTGCGAGCCGATCCGCGGCTCAGCCGCTTCAATCCGCTCGAGCGCATTCTGCACTTCGACGACTTCAATACAGGACAGCATGGCTGGCAGGGCTACTTTCCGGATTACGACGGCTGGGACGACTACCCAGGTCGGTATCAGCCGGTGGACGCGGTGACGCAGGCCATCGAGAAAGCGCAGCGTGATCCTGCTATGCGCATCGACCGCAAGCTGCCGTTCGGGGCGCGCGGCGTGCCGATGCTGAGTTCGCTCACGTCCTGGGATGTCGGCACCTCCGGATCGCTCACCGGCACGTATGCACTGAAGGTGCCGACACTGCCGGTGGCGGGCAGCAAGGTGTTTGCCCAGAAACGGCTCGGCTCGCCCTGGCGTGGCAAGTTCCGTGTGGAGACTTGGTTCTGTTTCAAGGCCGACCCGGCTGACTTCCAACTCGGCGAAACCGACATTCGTGCGTTTTACCTGACGTTCGACGTGCAGGACCTGCATCACATACGTGACCAGAGCCAGGAGCCCCGCCGCTGGTGGCCGGCGCTGCGCTACCACAACGCCGAGAACGGCCAGCTCGTGCGCCGCTGGCAGACCAACGTCGGCTCCGAGGGCGTGAAGGACGGTGCGTGGGAATACCTCGCCGACGGCCAGCAGGATCTCGGGGTCAACCGCGCCGCCACGAAATACCAGTGGAACTACCTGCGCTTCACCTTCGACCTCGCCCGCTATGAGTACGTGGATTTCCACTGTCACGGGAAGGAGTTCAACGTGCTGGGCCGGCGCCACGATCCGAATCCGCCCCTTGAAGGCTGGCGCGCGAGCACCGACAAGTGCCCCGGCCTCATCGGCACCGGTTTCGGCATCGAGGCCGCCACAAACAAACGCTGCTTTCTCTACCTCGACTCGATTGTCGTGTCCGCCTCGGAAAGCTAGATGCGGAGGCACGGCATGACGGCTTTCAGGGGAATTCTTCGTCTGCCGGCGAACCGTGTCCGGCGGACTTATCCGGGGGGGCAAACGCTTGACGCAATTGAGGGCAATCCGAGCCCAGCCGATTCCGTATTCGCGGAGGATTGGGTTGCCTCCACGACACGCTCCGCGGGTGCAGATGCCACTCGCCCGAACGAGGGCATGTCCATCGTGCTGGTCGGCGACGAAAGGGTGGATTTTTCGTCCGTGCTGGCCAGCGATCCCGATTATTATCTCGGTTCCGCCCACGCCGCCAGGTTTGGTCCGGTGCCGCAGGTGTTGGTAAAGTATCTCGATAGCGGCACGCGACTGCATCTACAGGTGCATCCCACGCGGGAATTCGCCCGCCGCCACTTGGAGGCGACCTCCGGCAAGACGGAGGCATATCACATCCTCGATGTGCGCCCCGGTTTGCCCGAGCCACCCTACATTTATGCCGGTTTTCAACATCCCCCCCCCTCGGCGGAGTTGAAACGCATGATCGAGCGGCAGGAGATTGCCGGCCTGGAGGCCTGTTTCGAGAAAATACTGGTCAAGCCTGGCGACACCTTTCTCATTCCCGGGGGCACCCCGCACGCGCTCGGTCCGGGCATCTTTATGGTGGAGATCCAAGAACCAACGGACTTGGTGGTGCGCTACGAGTTCGAACGCGCCGGCGCCACGTTGCCCGAAAGCGCGAGGTTCATGGGCCGCGATCTCGATTTCGCACTGCAGATCTTCAATCTCGAGCGCGTCACCGAAGACGATGTCGAACGACATCTGCGCTGTCGCCCACGCCGGCTCCGTAGTTGGGGTGATCATTCCTGGCAGGACGAACTGATTGGTCCGGACAAGACCAAATGCTTTGGGATGAAAAAGACCCACTTAGGCGGGATCGTGGAAAAGGCGGAGGAATATTTCTCGATAGTGTTTGTCACCAAAGGCACCGTGACGGTGGAAGCGGCAGGGCATACCCATACCTTTCAGCGATTCGAGAAGTTCTTCGTGCCGGCGGGGATCGGAACCCTGAGGCTGGCATCCGCATGCGCCGTGGAACTCCTTGAATGCTATCCTCCGCCGGCCTGAAAGCGGAGTCCGTGCAGTGTGTCGTCGCGGATGTTCTCCATGCGGGAGCGGGCGGTATAGGCCCGCCTTTGCTTTCGCCCACTCGAACGGGACTCATTCCCGCCAAGCGGCGAACGATTGCTGGAGGATCTCCCGCCAGCGCCGGCTGAGTTCGGCGTCGTAGGCGAAGGCGCGGCTGAAGAGATCATCGGATTCACCGCCGGCAGGGACAGCGAGGGCATCAAGCAATGGGAGGAGGCTTTTTCTAAGCCATGACAGTTAGGGCGTGTCTCTAAAATCGATGAGAGAGCGAGTCGACGACCGCGGCGGGCTGCACAAAGTCGAGGAACGTGACGGCGAGTTTGTCGTAGCGGGTGCTGATGCGGCGGAAACGTTTGATGCGGCAGAAGAAGTTTTGCGACCCTGTGACGCAACCGTTAGTAGTCCGGGTGAAAGTGGACGATGAGGCGCTCTCGTTTTTTGGGGGGCAAACTGGCGCGTAT
Source organism: uncultured Opitutaceae bacterium (assembly GCA_964484165.1). Classification (GTDB taxonomy): domain Bacteria; phylum Verrucomicrobiota; class Verrucomicrobiia; order Opitutales; family Opitutaceae; genus Fen-1467. The sequence continues at coordinate 68,229 of CAZAFS010000001.1, forward strand.
GCGCTTGTGTTGCAGACGGCAATAGAACACCCCGGTGGCAAAACTCTTGTCCTCCGACCGCCCGGCTACCTCGCAGGGCTGGCAACAGGGGCAGAACCGCTTTCTGGTCATGCTGCTGACTGGGGCCCGCGCCGCTGCGCCCGCCCGGCCCCGAGCCTCCACGGCGGCGGACAAGTTGGGCGTCGGAAGCGGTCATTTACCCGGCAAAGTTACATCATGGACCATCGGGCCCTGCTGCTGCGGCTGAAGGAACTGGGGCCTATACGCGCGCGCGTTGGCGTTAGCCGGGACGCTCTCGAACCGCGTCGGCACCGCACCGGACTAGGGAGGCAGAAGTGCCGGGCATCGCTGCCGGCGAGACGCGGCGTTCACGTTTCCTGAACGACGTTCCAGCCCATCGCGTCGGCCAGCGCGAAGACCGGCTCTTTGAGGTCACCGTAGAACGTCACGCGGTGCCAGCCCCAGCGATCCCACTCGGTGAACAGCTTCTCAAAATCGCCCACCGGCTCGACGCAAAGCTTCGTGCGGCACGCGCGGTCGTTAGGATCATTCGCGATGGTCTTGCCCTGATGGAAAATGATTTCCTGCCGGGTCGGCTGGATTTGCAGTGTGGTCGTGAGGTAACCCAGCGGCAGGATCGAGCGCACCGAGGCGCCTTGCCGGTCCTCGGAGTGCGTGAGGATCTGGAAGGGGTTAACCGGGCCCTTCGCCCCGAACGGCTTGGTAGGCGCAACGCAATGCGCGTAAATGATCTGGCGCTTGGCGGTGTCCATGACCGGATCGGAGATGTAGCCCGGCCGGCCCTGCGTCAGCGCCCCGATCGCGACCATCGTTGCCGTCGAGCGCACGTCGCCCTCGCAACCACCGACGTTACCTTGGTTATTCAGCTCGTGAAAGCCGAGACACGGATACGCGTGGATGTGCCCGCCATAGAAGCCGCCGAGGCAGTTGATCGTGATGGCGTTGGCTCCGTGCTTCTTCAACATGGCCTTCATGCCGAGATACATTGCGGCGGAGTTCTCCAGCGTCTCCCTCGACACGCCTTCGACCGCCGTGGCCGTCCGCTGCCAGCGGTCGGCAACCACCCGCGCCTCGTCCTTGTCCGCGGCCTGCCATGCGGCGTTGACTTCGGCGAACGCCACCTTCTCCATCGGAATGCCCATGACCGGCTCGGCCGGGCCCGACTCCTGGTCGCGGACTGCGAGGATCTTCGACTCCTTCATGCATTTCAGGCAGTCCTGCGTCGAGAGCAGGTTCAGCTTGTCCGACTGGCAGACAAGATCGCCAGCCCGCGGCGTCCGCTGCAGTCGCGTCCGTGTTGTCGCCGCGACGAACTCGGCCGCCGAACCGCCTGGCTTCACCGAGCCAAAACACTTCACCGCCGCGACGATGTCCTCAAACCGCGATGAGGCCACGAACCCGACGTTGGGCGTCTGGCTGCGCAACAAGTCCGCCGTGTAGCGAAGGAATCCGCCGCTGCCCCCATAGAGGAAATCCGCGTAAAGCACCGGTTTGCCGCTGGTGGCAATCGTCTGCATCACCTTGTTCCAGGCGTTCATTTGGAAGACCACGTAGCCGTCAACCGCCGCAGCCTGGTCCTCCTCGAGGATCTTCTGCGCCTGTTCCGGACCAGCGGCCATCGAGCTGACAAATTCGAACTCCGGGCATCCCTTCGTCAGGTCCGCCTGGTAGCGTTCCATCACCGGCGTGAAATCGAAGCCTTTGTAGGGCCACTCCGGCCCCGGTTGTTTCTCCGCGTGCAACGCATAGACGACGCGAATCCGCCTCCGACCGCCGCCCTGCGCCGCTCCGATCAGCCGCGGGATCGCCAGCAGTCCCGCTGCGGCGCACACAGCCGTTGCGCATCCCGTGCTTAGAAATTGCCGCCGGCTCACGGGGCAACCAACACATCCTGATGAGAGTTCGCGTGATATCATGGTCTGGTCCTTTCCGATTCTGTCTTCAGCAATTCGGTTGGCCGGTGTTTTATGGTTATCTGCTCTTTCATCATCTGGCTTCTTCAGATTCTGCTTACAGTCACTTCAAACTCTGCTGGGATTCTCGCTAGCCCTTGGGCGACCAGAGGCGGCAGATCCCGGACGGGTATCGAACCGTTCTGCTCCACGACCCGCGCAATGATGCTCTGGCCTAGGCTTGAGTGAAGCGCCGTCCATCGCGCGCGAGCGCGTCGATGGCCGGGGTGGAATAGTGGTCCGCCCTGTGGCAGCCGAGGTCGCGCCACCCAAGATTGTCGGCTTGGATGAACAGGATATTGGGCCGCCGCCGGCCCGCAGAAGCGTGCAGCCACGGCGCGGCGCCACACGTCAGCGCGCCGGCGGCAAGGAGAGGCGCCAGGCGTCGCGCCGGCCGCAGAGCATGGAATCTAGTAGAAGACGTAGTCGACATCTTCGTAGAGCTGCTTGATCGGCACGCGGGCGAGCATCAGCTCGCGGCCCCCCACATACGCTGGACT
>CAZAFS010000002.1:0-1566 GCA_964484165.1 uncultured Opitutaceae bacterium
AGAAATCGGCGAGGTCGTCGTAAATCTGATAGGCGATCCCCAACCGCCGGCCAAACGCAGCCGCCGCTGCCGCAAAGCCGTCGTTGAATCCTGCCAGCCGGCTGCCGAGCAGGCACGACAGGTGAAAAAGCTCCGCGGTCTTCAGATCGACGATGCGCCGGTAGTCAGCCAGGGAGATGGAGGTGTCGCCCCGGCGGAGCGTCTGCGCGATTTCGCCCGCACACACCCGCCGCGTCGCACCGGACACAATGCGGCAGACTTCGGTGGAAGGGAACTGCGCGGCCAGGTGGACGGCGTGGGCCAGCAGCGTATCCCCCAAGAGAACCGCGGCATCGCTGCCGTAGCGTCGGGCCGCGGTCGGGCGGCTCCGGCGCAGCGCGGCGCCATCCATAATGTCGTCGTGCACCAGCGTCGCGAGATGCACCATCTCCACGATCGCGGCGGCCCGCACCAGCGCCGGCGCGACCCGACCGGAGCCCCGCCAGCCGCTCACGAAAACCAGCGACGGCCGGATGCGCTTGCCCGAGACATCAAGGCAATACTTCACCAGATCGCGGATCTCGGGCTCGAAGCTGCCGAGCTGGGCGCCCAAGAAGCGGTCCAACTCGCGCATATGCGGCCGGAGGCGGACGAACAATTCGCCGGGCCCCAAGGAAGGGCGTGCTGCAATCCGGGCCTCGCGGGCAATCATGGCGGGGGTGGACGCTAGGTGATTTCCTTGAAATGGCTAACCAATAGTCGGGCGACGCCCCGCCCTGCCCCACGCCCACCGGCGCCTCCCCGAGTGTCTTCCCCCTGCTGCCTCCCGCCGGCGCCCGGCGTCAACAAAACGGGCGCACCCATCGGATGCGCCCATGAATTTCCGGGAGACCGGAACGCGGGACCGCGTTCCCGCCGGTCGCTATTTCGTCTGGTCCGCCTTGCCAACGGGCGCGGCCGGGAGGAAGGGATCGGAGTGATCGCGGTAGCCGGGCAACTCGTCGCGGCGCAGGCCCAGCCCCCGCAGTTGATTGGGATTCATGATCTCCTCGGGGCTGGCGCCCTCGGCATTGATCGCCTTTGCCGTGACGAAAATAATCAGGTTGGTGACCTCCTCATCCTTCGTGTCGGAGCGGAAGAGCCGGCCCAGCAGCGGAATGCTGCCCAACACCGGGACCCTGGTGCCGCCGTTGGTCGATTGGGTGCGCATGAGACCGCCGATGGCCATCGTATAGCCATCCTTCATCGAGACCTGGGTCTTGGCTGTGCGCGTCGCGATGATCGGGATGGAGGCACCGCCGGCGCCGCCGAAAGTGGTGGTGCCGTTCTGCTGGCTGACTTCCGGCTCCAAGGTGAGCTTGATGAAGCCACGGGCGTTCACCTGCGGCGTGACTTTGAGGATGATGCCGATCGGTTTGTAGGTGAAGCCGCTGACCTCGAACGACCCGTGTTCCTGATTATAGGTGTAACTCGGGATCGGGTATTCCGCACCCACGTTGATGAAGGCCTCCGTATTATTGAGGGTCACGATAGTGGGATTGGACACGATCTTCACTTGGTTCAACGTCTTGAGCGCGCTGAGAACGA
>CAZAFS010000002.1:1666-47652 GCA_964484165.1 uncultured Opitutaceae bacterium
AGGGAATTGCTCCGGGCATCGACCACCAGTTTGCCGCCGGCGGCGCTGTCGACCAAAGTGGAGATGACGGGCTGGATGTCCGCCGCCCGCGCATAGTTCAGAGTGAAGACCTCGGTGCTCACCGGCTCCTGCGCCAGACTCTCCAAACTGACGATCTTGATGATGCTGCCTTCCTCGATGTAGGTGTACCCCACGGGCGTGAGAATGACCTCGAAAATCTGCCGCCACGTCACGTTGCGAAGCTTGATCGAGGTCTTGCCCTGCAACGTATCGGGGATGACCAGGTTCAGTTCAAAAAGGTCCGCGACATTCCGCAGGATGGTCCGGATATCTTCATCGGGGAAATCGACTGACAGGGTGTCGTGGGTGCGGCTGGCGCCCGCACCCGTCGGTTCGGTTCCCTTGATGGTGACCGTGTCGCCAGCGGGTTTGTCGGCGGCGGACGGGGTTCCGGGCGGATTGGCGGGGGCGGAAGCGGGGCTGGTCTGGCTCCACAGGAGGCCGGCAGAAGCGGACAGGATGAGCGCGAACTGGAGCAAGCGTGTTCTCATGGGACTTTTCCTGGTTTGATGGGCCTGGTGATTTCTTCGCGGTTGAGGCGGATCTTGAAAGAGGTCTGGTCTATCCCGGCAATGACTACCACATAGTCGGTGCCTTCAAAGGTAATTGTCAGACTATCACCGACTTTGAGTTTTTTTTCACGGAAGAGGAGCAGGGGCTTCCCATTGAACAACACCATCCCGGACGGCGTGATCTGCGCGGCAATCTTCTGCAAAATCTCGCGTTCCGATGAGACCAGGCGCGCCGGTTCGCCAGGCTTGCTGCCGACGTTGGCCGGGGGAGCGCCAAACCCGGACGGATTGAACGGGTCAATCACGTCCGCAGACACGGAGGCGGCCGAACTCTCCTCGTGGGCGAGAAGCCGGGTCGCCAAATCCAGCGTTGTTTGCCGTTTGGCCGAACTGGAAACCTCCTGCCCGATACCGACCGACAGCGGAGCGCAAAGGGCCAAAACGCAAACCAGCGGCATGAGGCGGGTCGTCATGGCAGGCCGAGAAACTCGAGGTTGAGGGTCAGGGTGATCACGGCCGTGGATGGAGCCGCGCCGCGCGCGCCCTCCCGCACCACGGTCGCGGAAATCAGCCGGAAGAAATGCTGCCCGGATTCAAGGCGGCTTATGAAATCGAGAACCTGGTGGAAGTCGCCCTGCACGGAGATGATATAGCCGATGCTCGTGTAGATTGTCTTGCCGCCTTTGGGCTGGTTGGCCCCGACCGCGCCCGGCTGCAAACTGAGTTCCTTGACGCCGGTGTCTGATTCGAGCCGATAAAAATACTGCTGGTTGCGCGCGCGTTCACCGCTGCGCACCAGCCGCGAACCCAGTTCCTTGGTGGTGGCCATCAGCGCATCATACTGCTCGGCCAGGTTCGCCCCGTTGCGAATGTCATCGAGGATCCTCTGCCCTTCCTGCTCATTCTGTTTCAACTGTTCGGACAGCTCGCTCGTCCGGGAACTCCGCAGGTAGGATCCAACCAGCAGGATCAGGCTGAGCGCCCCGCAGCTTATGGCCACGGGATGTTTCTTGAGCAGGGCAACCAGATCCTGGGAGGTGATGGCCATGGCTATTTCTTGACGAGCGTTCCCTTGAAGCGGAGGAACACTTCGAACGTGAGTCGTTCGCTCCCTGGCGTGCGCTCGAGCCGGTTCAACGCGACATCCTCAAAGATGCCACTGAAGTATTTGTCCTGCTTCAGCTTTTCCACATAGGCGGAGGTGCGGCCGCTGGCTTCATCGGGGTTGCCGGCGGCCACGCCGCGCAGATCCAATCCCGTATCGCGCACGTCCACCGCATCCACCGCCATGTCGGGCGGCAGGGTGCTCCCTAGGCGCCGCAAACACTCGGACAGCACCAGGCGCTGTTTCAGAAAGTTGTTCAACTCGTCGATTTTCTTCTCCTCTTCGTTGAATTTCTGCGAAAGCGCCAGGGCCTGGGCGCTGGCCTTCTTGTTGGTGTCGATCTGGGACTGCCATTCGGCCACCTGATGCCGGAGATTCTTGATCCGGTATTCCTGGTAACTGAAATACAGCAGCAGGCTGGCGGCGACGGCGATCGCCACAAAATTGACGAAGAACTTCGTCCGCACGACCTTCGTGTCCGGCAGCCGTTCATGGTTGCGGAAGTTTGGATGCCAAGCGGGCACCACCAGCCCCGGCGCCTGGTCACTTTTTTGCAGCGGCGACGGCATCGTAGTAGACCATGAGGCTTAGGAGGCCCAGCCAACGTGGGTCGGGATTCGCCGGAACCACGGTGGGGGCGAAGGTTATTTCGCGCGACTTCAGCCAGCTCGCGAGATCGAGCTGGAGCACCCCCACCCCCAGCTCCTTGGCCACGGCATTGCCCAGCCAGGCCAGCTTTGGCGGAAGGCGCGTGCACAGCACCTGCGCAATCGATTGACCGGTCTGCACCTCATAAAAGCCGATCAACGACTGCAGTTCCTTGAGCAGCTTCTTGATGAGCAGTCCGCCCATGTTGGTGAAATCGAAGGTATTCGAGAGAAACAGCTTTCGCGCCGATTCCTCGTCCTTCAGGTTCAATTCCTTCTGCACCACCGGAATCATCGCCTCGAGCCCTTGCGGAATCGAACGGGTGACATCCAGACCGCCGGCGGTGACGATGAACGACTGCGTGCTGTCGGCGTCCATTTCCAGCACGAGCGTGGGCGCTTTCAGCTGGGCGAAGGAATGATAATTCACCAGCCCGCCCAGCATGGCGAAGGTGCCAAGCTCGAGGCGCTCTGGAAACACCCCCAGCGCGAGGAGACGGTCCTGCGCCGCGAGCAACTCATCATTCTGCCCGCCGACGAACACCACCTCCTTCTGGGTTGTCACTCTCCCCACTTCATAATCCGTACCGTCCGCGGAGTTCATGATCGCGATGGTGCACTTGTCCGCCTCCACGCGAAATTGCTGCGTGCAGATTTCGACAAAATAGCCCGACTCCTTCACGCGTTTCAGATCCAGGGTGACGCGCCGCACCAGCCTCCGCGGCGGGTAGACCCCGCACCGGGCGTGCATGTAGCCGCTGCTGCTCTTCTTGCCCAACAATTCCTTGACCACCCGCTGCGCCGCCGCCTCATCCCCCAACGGCACCTCCCGCATCTCCTCGACGACCATCGCGCCCTCCGGCGACGACGTCCGCGCCATCAACGCGTCTTGGTCGTTGATCTCGACAAAATAGCCCTGCGCTTTCTTGGAGAGCGAGAACATGCGGACACTCGGAGACTAGTGGTATTGGGAGGCGCGACTGGTCAAACGCAACCGGGGGTTGGAAAAAAAGGGGATTGCATCCGTGGCGCAATGGTCAGCTAAGCTACGACAAAGGGAGTGCTTTTTACAAGCAGACTCGCGTATGACAAGATCAAAAAAGCACCTTAGTCTCCGGCTGATCGCCATTTACCATTTCTTCATCGGCCTGCTGGCGGCCGGATCATTGACCGCTTCACCCCTGCTTTGGCGCGTGAGGGTCCGACGCCGAGCTATCTCTTCGCCACGGTGCATAGCGCCGACCCTCGCGTAGCGAAGATCGCCCCGTCCGTGTTCAAAGTCCTCGACTCCTGTACGTCGTTCCATCCCGAAATCGAGTTGTCGCCCGATTTGGCCGCGTCGATGGTCTCGCGCATGTTCAGTCCGGCCGCCCCCGACCTCCAGACCGTCCTGCCGCCACCCCTGTGGCAACGCGTGATGGCCGCTGGAGATAGGCTCCGCGTGCCCGAAGAGTTCTTGCACCGGCTCAGCCCCGGTTTCGCCGCGCTGTTGTTTGCCGCGCCGGCCGAACAAATGGACCTTATGGCGATGGTTGACGGCCAGCTTTACGCCCCCAGTCAATCCCGCGACCTGACCATTGCCCCCCTGGAAACCCTCGACGAACAACTCGACTTGTTCGACCACCTAAAACCCGCGCTGGCGCTGCTGGCCCAGTTGCTCGACGATTTCGAGGCCGGCCAGCCGCAGCTCGGCCGGCTGTTGGCTGCCTATGTGGCGGGCGATGAAACCCGGATCGCGGATACTGTGGCCGCGGACTTCAACGATCCCGCCGTAAGAGATCTGGCCGAACCCCTCCTCTATCGCCGCAATCGGATCATGGCGGCCCGGATTGCACCGGAGCTCAAGCGCGGCGGCGCCTTCGTGGCCGTCGGGGCCGCCCACCTCGTCGGACCGCGCGGCATCATCTCCCTCCTCCGCGCCCGGGGGTTTAAGGTTTCCCGGGTCCAATAGTCCACCGGTCGCGGTCGGCTTGGCCGCCGCACCCGCGCCGGACGGCAACATGACGATCCGACAAAAAACCCGCCGCGGCCCGGCGGCGGGTTGCTGCTCCTGGCCGCGAGGACGCGCTCGCGGTCGGTTACCTCTGCCAAGTGCGCTTCTGGTGCCGGTGCGCCTTCAAGCGCTTGCGGCGCTTGTGCTTGTTCATCTTCAAACGGCGTTTCTTCTTCAGGTTGCCCATGAGTGTCAGAGGTGCGGGGGAACCGCAACGTGCGGCGCTTTTTCTTCTCTGTAAAGCAATTTTTGCCCCGGGTCAGGACGGAGCCACCGGCACCGCCCGATGCTGTGCCGTCTGGATGAGGTGACAGGTCACCCGGTCAGGCGGAACCGCCGCCAAAATCGCCGCGGCACGTTGATAGAGCTTGAGCTGCCCGGCGTAACGCGTCTCCAGATCGGCGGAGTCACTTCCACGGTCGGTTTTAAAGTCCACCACGCTCGCCCGCATTGTCCTCCCCGCCGCGTCGCGTTCCACGATCACCCGGTCGAACACGCCGGTCACCCAGGCGCCATCCAGCACCACTTCAAAGGCCCGTTCGCGCCACACCTCGGCGGGCGCCGCTGGCCGGACAAAAATCCCGGCCAGAGCCGGCTCGCGCAGGCAGCCGAGCGCTTCCGTCAGGGCCGGCTCCCCCGCTCCTTCCGCTCGCCGGGCCGTGACCCACTTCTCCACGTCGTCCGCCTGCCACCATTCCACGGTGGCGAACAGCCGGTGCACCGCCGTGCCAAAGTCGGCGGCCCCGCCCGCCTCTGGCGGACCCCACACCGGGCCGGAGCCCGTCGCGCGGGCCAGCTCCGACGGCCGCCGGGCCGGGAGCCGCAATCCGCGTCTGACCTTTGCGGGATCCAGCGCCGGCACCGCCGCCGGGGACGGAGGCGGCGGGGGCGCCACGGGAATCCGCGCATGCCAGTCGGCGTCCCCTGCCGCATAAACGCCCGGCAGCTGACATGAGCCGATGCGGACGGATTCCGCCCCGCCGCCCAGTGTCTCCACCAGCAATCGCGGGAAATTATTGGAATGGGAGTCACCCGGCGGCGCCGTGATGAGATACATCGCCCGGCGCGCGCGGGTCATCGCGACATAAAGCACGGACAGATTTTCGTAGCAGGCGTCGGCCTCGGCGGCATGGACGTGGGCCGCGAGCACTTCGTCCACGCCGTAGAAGAGCCGCGGCGGCAGGTCGAGCACCCACTCCACCGAGCGGTCGGCCGCCTTCTGCACCGCGAGGCCCTCGCGCCGGGCGTCGAGCCGGTGACCCTCCAGATCCGGCAGCAGCACCAGGTCGAAACCCAGTCCCTTGGCCTTGTGAATCGTCATCACCCGCACCACGGCCGCGGATTCCACCTCGCGCTCCGTGTAGCTCTCCATGAACCGGATGAATTCGATCACGGACCGGCTGCCCGTCTCGTCGAACAGCCGCGCCGCGGCGGCGAACTGCGCCGCCCGTTCACGGTTGAAGGAATCGCCCGCGTCCAAATGCGGCTCCAGCCGCCGCAACCACGCCTCCATCGTGCGTTCAAAGCCCCCGGCGCAGAAATCATCCAGCAGCCGCGCCGTGAGCGCGTCGGGCGTCGTCACCCCCTCCTTCTCCAGCACGGCGCCGAGCGGTGTCATGCGCACATGCTCCTGCGCCAGCGTGTCGCCGGGATGGGCCGCGGCCTTGCAGAGTGACAGCAGCGCCGAGCCGAGCGGATTGTCGACGCACACGCACAGATCCGACTCCGCCAGGGCGGGTTGGTTGGCCGTTCGCCGCAGGTAGTCGGCCAGCCGGGTCGCCGTGTCGTTGCGGCGCACCAGCACCGCGCACGTCAGGCCCCGCGCCAGCGGCTGTACCTCCCGCAAAATCTCGCCGACCCGCGCAAATCGCTCCTCCTCCGTTTCCGCGTGCAGAAGCGCCGCGTGCCCCCCCAACTCCGGCTTCGCCGACACGTGGTCGCGCCACTCCCGGATCCACGCAGTCGCGGCCGCCGCCGGCAGCAAGCGTTGCAGCACCGGCGCCGCGCCAAAGACGCGATTCACCGCGGCAATGACCGCCGGTCCCGAGCGGAACGAGCGATCGAGACGTTCTTCGCCGATCGTTCCGGGCGCGCCGCGGTTGTAATGGTCAAACACCTCCCGGAAAAGGCGCGGGTCCCCTTCCCGCCACGCGAAAATCGCCTGTTTGACGTCGCCCACATAGAAGAAGCTGCGTCGGCCGGCCGCATCCTGCACCGCCTCGTCGATGAGGTTGCGGAGCACGCTCCACTGGCCGTAGCTCGTGTCCTGAAACTCGTCGAGCAGCCAGTGGTCGAACCGCGCGTCGAGCCGGAAATCCAGAAACAGGCGTCCCTCGCCCGCCTCGCCTGAAAGCAGTGGCGCGCCCGCGCCCGGCACCAGCAGACGCTGCACGTCGGCGAAAGTGAGCCGGCCCGCGCGCCGTACCGTCTCATGGTAAACCGTGTCGTAGCCGCGCAGCACCGCATGGATGCCGCGGGTCATCTCCAGCCGCCGCCCCAGCTCGCCCCCAACGACCGCCGTCACCAGTCCGCGCAGGGCCTCGCGCGCCGGTGGCGGCAGCGCCAGCCGCCTGCGCTCGACCCGCACTTCCTCCAGCCCCGGCCATTCCTCCAGCGCGTTCCCGAGAAGATATTCGACGGCGCCCGGCAGCGGCGCCCCGGGTTGCCAGCCGGGCAGCGCCTCCAGCAGGGCCTCCCAGCGCGCCCGCTGCTTTGCGCTCATGTCGTCCCACGGCAGCGCGGTGCGCAGCTTCTGCGCCGCGGTCGCGCGGTTGACCGTCCCCGCCAGCCAGGCGCAGCCCTGCGGCCAGATGCGCCCGGGCTGGCCCCAGCGGTCGGCCTCCGGCGCGGCGAGGTACACCTCCTGATGCTCGTCAAAGAACGCGTCCAGCCGCTGGCCCAGCTGCTTTTCCTCCGCGCCAAAAGTGGCCCTCTTGAAGGCCTCGATGAACTCGCGCTGTGCCGCGGACAAACCGCCCCCGCCCTGGAACATGCGCCGCAGGACCCGGCGGCGTTCCAGCCGGGCCATGGACTCCGGGAGAATCTGAAAGTCGCCGCCCAGTCCGAGTTCGAGGGGAAAGTTGCGGACGATGCGGGCAAAGAAGCTGTCGATCGTCCCGAGGCTGAGCCGGTGCATCGCATCGGTCGTGGCGCGCAGCAGTTGCAGGAACCGCGGCTGGTCGAGCTGCGGTTCGCCGATTTTTTCCGCCAGCTCGGCCGCGACGGCGGGATCGCGGGCCGCCGCCGCCAGTTTGGTGAGAATCTCGTCGAAAAACTCGGCTGCAGCCTTGCGGGTGAAGGTCAGCGCCACGATGCGCTCGGGCGGCGCGCCGCGAGCCAGCAGCTTGATGAAGCGGTTGGTCAGCGCGTAGGTCTTGCCCGACCCGGCCGACGCCAGGATCATCACATGGCCGATCCGGGTCATGGGTCGGCCCTCCGGCCGCCGGCGGCCCATTCCGGCTCGATGCTCTCGGCGGCGCCATGGTGAAACAGCGCCGCAAAATCATCGTACGCCACGTCCTCCGCGGGCGGCCAGAAGCGCCCGGCCTGGACCGCCCCGGCCACGGCTCCCGCGCACTGCATGGCCGCCGCCTGCCACGGCGCCGAATAATCGTCCCACAACACGACGCCCGTCTCTCCCACCGCCTTCGGCAGGTTGAAGTAACCGCAGGCCGCGTTGCGCTCGGCGACGGCTTGGAGATACAGCGGCAGCTGGAGGTCCGTCCACTCCAGCTCCCGGCCGCCGATGGTGAAGTGCGCCAGGTCCGGCGTCGCTCCCGCACGGGCCGGCCGGCAGTGCGCCGCCCGCGGCGCCGCCGGCCTGTCCGATGTCTTGTAGTCGAGCACCCGCCAGGCCCCGGTGCCTTCGTGGCGGTCGAGGCGGTCGATCTTTCCGTGCACCGGCAGTTGATTGAACACCAGCGCCGGCGACTCGGGAAACCGCCACTCCACCTCCTCGATCACCCAGCCGTCCGCCCGTTCGCGCGCCTGGATTTCCGCGGCGCGGGCCAGCCGCTGCCGTGCTGATTCAATCTGCACGGTCAGCGGCAGCGTGAGTTCGGTGCCGTGGCGGACGCGCACAGTGCGCTCCAGTTCGGTCCACAGAAAATCGCGCAGGATGGCGCCGTCGGTGCAGTCGCGCAGGGCCGGCTCGCGTCCCATCGCCTCCAGCGCGGCGTGGCAGAGGTTGCCGAAATCGAGCGCGTCCAGCTCCGCTTTCTCCGGATCCACCGCCTCCATGCCCAGCACCCGGGTCAGATAAAAACGAAACGGGCAGCGCAGGTAATTGCGAAAGGCGGTCACCGGGAGCCCCCGCGGACCGGCGGCGCGCCGCGGGCGCAGCCGCCACGCCCGCCGCCACGGCACGTTGGCGTGCGCGACCTCCGCCGGCCGGAACAGATAGGCGATCCGGTCGGGGAGTTCCGCGTCCGGACAGCGCAAGAGCAGCCGCGACGGACGCAGGGGATCGCCCGCCGCCGAGGTCTTGCCCAGCAGCAGATCGAGCCGCCCGCCCCGCGCCCGGCAGGTCGCGAGCGCCTGCAGCAGGTAGGCGTCGCGCGCGAACCGCATCGCGTTGGTCTTGAGCCCGAGTTGTTCGCGCAATGTCTCGGGCAGAAACGGATCGCCCACCACGGCCTCCGGCACCCGGCCGTCGTTCATGCCGGCAACCACCAGATGGGGTGCATCCTCCCATAGCAGCTCCAGCCAACCCTGCAATTCCACCGCCCCGGCCGGCTTCTCATCGTAATCGCGCTCCTCGCCATAAAGCCGCAGCGCCAGCTCCCACCAGTCACCGGCGGCGAGGTTCTCCGCCCCCGCGGCCGACCCCGCCGCCGAACGCAGCATCTGCCGCCACGCCACGGCGGCGCTGGCGAGGCGCTCGTCGTCCGGTCGCTCCGGATTGACCCGCCGGTCCGTCAGGATCGTCGTCAGCGCCGCGTCGGTGGCGGCCGGAAACGATCCGCCGGCCAGGGTCTCCTGCAGTTCCGCCAGCTTTTCCAGCGAATGGGTCAACTCCGGAAACTCGGCCGCCAGACTGGCCGTGTGCATTAACGCCGCCGCCAGACTGTACGGGAGGTGCCGGCGGCGCAGTTCGTCCAATCCGGCCAGCAGCCGCGCCGGCGAAAACCCCGGCAAACCCTCCGGCGGCCGGCCGAGCCAGGCCAGCACTTCCGGATTGTGCGCCAGGGCCGCGGCCGTCTCGAACGTCGGCTCCGTGGCAAACGCCGCCAGCGCCTCCACCAGGGCGAAGAAGCCCTCACGCCGCCGGCGCCGCCCCTCCGGATTGAAATAATCCAGGCCCGCGCGGGCCAGGCCATTTTCCAGGAACGGCTGCACATCGCCGTCGGCGACGCCCACGGCCAGCCAGCCTTCAGGCGCGACGTAGCGCCGGGCGCAGGCAACCACCCATGCGGCCTGGGCGGGCGGATCGGCGCACACCTGGACGTGCGATTCGAAATCAGGCAGCGTCAGTTCACGCGCCGACCAGGCCGCCGCGCGCGGCCGGCCCCACGGATCAAACAGGTCCTCTCCGCCCGGCGGGCCAAAGACTACGACATCGACCGGCAACGTCTGCGCGTGCGCCGCCAGCACCGTGGTCGCCAGCGGCAGCGGATCCGGCACGGCCAGCACCACGATCCGGCGGACGCCCGGCGGCGGAGCCGGGCGCGCGGCGGCGGCGAGCCGGGCGGCGCACCCGTCGCGCAACCCGCGCGCCGCGAGCCGTTCGGCCTGGAGCCGTTCCAACTGCCCCAGCTGCTGCCAGCGCACGGCCTCGGCGAGGTCCGTTCCCGCCGCCCCCGCCACCCCGGCCAGGTTCAATCCGGCCTCGGCCAGCGCGGCCTGGAGCCGCACGAAGGTCTCGGCCAACCGCAGCGCCCAGGAAAAACTGCGCACCGGCGGGTCGACGGGGAACACCTCGCGAAAATCGCCGAGGTCGAGACCGCGGAAGACCGCGACCCAGGCGAGCAGCGACTCGAGCCGCGACGCCACGCCCGCCTCGGGCACGCCGGCCGCCACCAGCGTCTCCGGCAGCACCACCCGCGGCGGGAATACGGCCTGACCCCGTTCCGCGGCGCGCGCCGCCAGCGCCTCGCGCAGCCGCCGGCCCGACTGCCGGGTGGGCACCACGACGAGCAGGGAGGAGAGATCGAGCGGCCCGGCGCCGGCCCAGCCGTCCGCCAGCCACGTCACGGCGCGGTCCAGCAACGGCTGGTCCCAAGGCAGCAAATGGAGGCGGGGGGGCATGCGCGATCAGATCCCGCCCTACAACAGCGCCAAGGCGCCGTCCGGAGCCAGCCGAAAAAACGGGGGCACAAAAAACCCCGCGGCCTGACGGCGGCGGGGCGGAAGCGGCGGAGGGTCGGGAGGGCCCTATTTGGCGAACACCAGCTTCGCCGTGTGCGACTTCACGTGGGCGGCGGCGTTGGTATGAACCACCCCGTGACGGGCGGCGCGGTCGACCGCGGAGACATAGGCGATGGCGATGCTCTTGGCCGCCGCCGGGTCGCCGGATTTCATGGCCGCCTGGAGTTTGGACCGCAGCGTCTTGAGGCGGGTCATCACGGCCTTGTTGCGCAACGTGCGCCTCCGGGCTTTGCGGGCGTTTTTGATCGCGGACTTGGTGTTGGCCATGAGTGGAGCGGAGATGGATCGCTGACGGCGGAAGAAGGGGTCGAACATCCCAACGCCCCCCGGCAAGTCAAGCGGTTTTGCGTCCCGCCGGACGCCGGGCGGCAAGCCTTGGTCTTGGGGCCGTAAGCCGGATTCTGTACCCCCGGCGCGAACGCCGGAGTGATCGTCATTTCTCTCAAGCCCCTTGCGGAACCTGCCCTCCGCCGCCCGCGGAACGGGCGCCGGAGGGTGCGACATACCCGGGACTGATGGACGGGCCGTCCAGTCCCCTATTTTGTCTTGCACCGGATTGGGTTTTCCATGCCGCCGGCATTGCTGCCGGGCGCGGTGGGCTCTTGCCCCACCTTTTCACCCTTGCCCGGCGCGTGCGGCGAAACCGCGCGCGGCCGGGCGGTACGTTTTCTGTGGCACTGTCCGTCGCGGCGGCTTGACCCGCCGCGCCCCGGCTTGAGCAGCAGCGCCTCCGGCCGGCGGCCTTGCGGCCAACCGAACCGGCGCGACCGCGTTTCTCGCCGGGAATCCTGCCCGCTGGTGTCCGGACTTTCCTCTCCGAACCGCCTGAAGTCCGGTGGTGGTCCCGGATCGCAGGCGCACTGGGCGCGGGTTTACCCGCGCCGTCGGGATGTTTCCAAAGAACGGAGCGACGACCTGGCCCCAAGACCAAGGTTTGCCGCCTGGCGGCGGCGGAACGGACAGGATCTCCGGCCGGGAGACTGATCGCAAGCCCGCTTTTCCGGCGGCGCCCAAACCCGGCCTGAGCCGTTGGCCGGCGGCCACTTGGACGGGGCGCGGCGCTAGGCCTCCCAGTAAACGATCCGCCCGCACTGGTCGCAGGTCACGAGCTTGTCGGGTTTGCGCGTCTCGCTGTCGACGTTGAACGAAATCTTGAGGTGGCAGCCACCGCATTTGCCCTCGTGAATGGGGACCACGACCGGCTGGCCGGGCTTGGTCACGAGCCGGTCGTAGGCCCGCAGCGTCGGCTCATCGAGCAGGTCGCGCGCGGCGGCGACCGCGGCCTGCGCGGCGTGCAGCTCGGCCTGGAGGTTGGCTTCACGCTCTCCGAGCAGGCGGAGGCGGCTCTCGTGCCCGGCGATGTTCTGCTTCAGCGCCGCCTCGGCCGCGGCGAACTTCCGTTTCGCCTCGTCGATGGCGTACATCACCTTGAGCTCCTCCTCCTCCAGCGCGTCGATTTCCGCCTGGGTGTGCGCGATCTCGACGCCGAGGGCCTGGTATTCGTCGTTCTTCCGCACCAGCAGCTGCTGGCTTTTGTATCTCGCCAGCCGGTCTTGCGCCGCGCCGACGTCGGTTTCCACCGCCTTTTTTCTGACCTCGAGCTCCTGCACCTCGCCGCGCGCCGCATCGATGGCGCCTTTTTCCGTCGCGATCAGCTGCTCGACCGCTGCGACGTCCCGCGGCACGGCGCGCAACTGGCTTTCCTGCGAAAGCCGATGCTGGTCGCGCTCCTGCAGGACGAGCAGCTTTTCCAGCGTGGGTGTCGGCATGTGCGCTCACTGTGCCGCCGGCGACGGCTCGGTCAAATGAAAGTTGCCGCGCCGCTGGCGGCGCCATCCCCGCCACCGCCCGGCGGCCGGTCAGATGTAATACATTTCGCCCGGACCCTTCACCACCAGCATGTCGAGCGTGTAGCTGCGGCACTTGGCCTCGAGCGTGGCGCGCACCTCGCGCCACACCTGCTGCACGCGTTTGCCGGAGTGGCCGTCGGCGTGCCCGCTGAACTCAAGGAGGTCGCCTTCAATGAGCTTCACGATGTCGTACAGGGTGATCTTTTCCGGCGCCCGCGACAGCACGTAGCCGCCCTGTTTGCCCCGCCGGCTGGTGATGAGGCCGCCGTTGCGAAGTTCGCTCAAAATCTGCACCAAATAATTGGCCGGCACGGCCTCGATTTTGGCCAATTCTTCGATGTGCGCCAGGTCCCCTTCTCCATAGTGTCGCGCAAGTTGCGCGAGCACGCGGCAGGCATAATCGACTTTGACTGAAAGTTTCACGAATTCAGCAACTTACACCATCATCTTGGGCTGGCAACCTTAAATTAAAGAATACCCGGAATCGGAGAAGAAAAACATTGTCCGGCCACTCATTTTCCAAGACAGTTTTTGTCGGAATTTCACCCTCTATTTTCCTCCTGCATGCCCGACCAAGAAGACGCCAGAAACCTCAGCCGAATCAAGGCCGGAGCCGCTGCCTACGACGCCTCCAAAATCCAAAAGCTCGAAGGCCTCGAGGGCGTGCGCAAGCGCCCCGACATGTACATCGGCGACACGATGGAACGGGGCCTTCACCATTGCGTTTTCGAACTCGTCGACAACTCGGTCGACGAGGCCTTGGCCGGCTTTGCCTCGCACATTCTGGTGACCATCCACCTCGATGGCTCGTGTTCGGTCGAGGACAACGGGCGCGGCATACCGGTCGACATGCATCCGGTGTACAAGATGCCGGCGCTCGAACTGGTGCTCACCAACCTCCATGCCGGCGGCAAGTTCGGCAAGGGGGCCTATCAGGTGTCCGGCGGCCTGCACGGCGTGGGCGCCAAATGCGTGAACGCCGTCTCGGAATGGTTTGAAGCCGAGGTGCGCCGCGACGGCAAGGTCTACCACCTGCGGTGCGAGCAGGGCAAAACCACGCAGAAGATGACGGTGATCGCGGAGACCAAGAAGACTGGCACGAAGATCACGTTCAAGCCCGACCCCGAGATCTTCAAGATCACCCGCGAGTTCAAATACGAGATCCTCGCCAACCGCCTGCGCGAGCTGGCGTTCCTCAACCCGGGCGTCTCCATCAACCTCACCGACGAGCGCTCGCAGAAAAACGAGCGGTTCCTGTTCAAGGACGGCATCACGGAGTTCGTCCGGTTCCTCAACGCCAACAAGAACGTCCTCCACGACCGGCCGATCACCTTCACCGACGTCGTCCCCGACGAGGATCCGACGAAGGTCGGCACCGTGGTCGACGTGTCGCTCCAATACAACGACTCCTACAACGACCAGATCTTCGCCTACGCCAACTCCATCTTCAACTTGGAGGGCGGCACTCACCTGTCCGGCTTTCGCACCGCCCTCACCCGCGTCATCAACAATTTCGCCAAGGCCAACAATCTCATCAAGGAAAAGGACCCCGGCATATCCGGCGACGACGTCCGCGAGGGCCTCGTCGCGGTCATCTCGATCAAACTGCCGGAACCGCGATTCGAGGGCCAGACCAAGACCAAGCTGTCCAACTCCGAGGTCGACGGCATGGTCCAGAAAGCCGTCGGCGAGAAACTTAAGTTCTTCTTCGAGAAGGAGACGGCCATTGCCAAGCGGATCATCGACAAGTGCCTCAACGCTGCGCGCGCCCGCGAGGCCGCCCGCAAGGCCCGCGAGACGATCCGCAAAGGGGCCCTATCCGGCGGCGGCTTGCCCGGCAAACTGGCGGACTGTTCCGAGCGCGACGCCGCCCTGACGGAACTCTACATCGTCGAGGGCGACTCCGCCGGCGGCTCGGCCAAGCAGGGCCGCGACCGCCGCTACCAGGCCATCCTCCCGCTGCGGGGCAAGCTCATCAACAGCGAGAAGGCCCAGCTCGACAAGGTGCTCAACAACGAGGAAATCCGCACCCTCATCACCGCCATCGGCACCGGCATCGGCGCGGGCGAGGACGACTCCGCCTTCAACCTCGAAAAGGCGCGCTACCACAAGATCATCATCATGACCGATGCCGACGTCGACGGCTCGCACATCCGCACGCTGCTGCTCACCTTCCTTTACCGCCAGATGAAGGGACTCATCGAGCGCGGCTACGTCTACATCGCGCAGCCGCCGCTCTACAAGATCAAGCGCAAGAAACGCGAGCAGTACATTGAGAACGACGAGCAGCTCAACCGCATCCTCCTCGAACTGGGCTCCGAGGACGTCATGCTCACGCGGCTACGCGAACCCAAGACCACCTTTGACCCCGCCCAGATCGACAAGATTGTCGAGTCGCTGGCCGCCCTGGAAAAACTCGGCGCCGGCGTCACGCGCTACGGTGCGGCCCTGAGCGAATACCTCGACCTGCATGCGCCGAAGACGCACGACCTGCCCCGCTACGTGGCGCGCATCCGCGACGGCAACAAGGAGTCCCACGAATTCCTGCGCAACGAGGAGGCCTGCGCCGCATTCCGGCAGCGCATGGACCTGGATGCCGACGCCTTCGACCAGGCCGAGGGCACGGTGAGCACGCCGCCCATGGCCGAGGGCAAGAAGAACGGCAGCGCCTCGCCCGTCGCGGTGCGCCGCATCACCATCCATGAAATCTTCGAGTCCACCGAGATGACCAAGCTGCTCCGCGCCATGGCGGCGGGCGGCCTCGACATCTCCCGCTTCTCGCCGACGGAAAATCCGCGCTATTCCACCACGGAGAACGCCGGCCAGAAAAACGAGACCACGACCGGGCTGCACGGCCCCTTCGAGGTGCTGCACCACATTCGCGACCTCGGCCGCCGCGGCCTGGCCATCTCGCGCTACAAGGGCCTCGGCGAAATGAATCCCAAGGAGCTGTTTGAAACCACCATGGACCCGGAAAAGCGCCGCCTGCTGCGCGTGTCGATCGACGACGCGGCCAAGGCCGACCAGCTCTTCACGCTCCTCATGGGCGACGAGGTGCCGCCCCGCCGGCAGTTCATCGAGGACAACGCGCTCAACGTGCAATACCTCGATGTTTGAGCCGCCGGCGCTGAGCGGTGGCTAGCGGTCAGATCGTGCCCCCGCCAGCGCTGCGCTTCGGTTCTCCCCGCCTTTTTCCGCAATGTACACCGCCAACGAGAAGGTCTCCTCGGCCAATATCACCGAGATCATGCAGACCGCCTACATCGACTATTCGATGTCGGTGATCATCTCGCGCGCCCTGCCCGATGCGCGCGACGGCCTGAAGCCCGTCCAGCGGCGCATCCTTTACGCCATGCTGCGCATCGGCCTGCTGCACAACCGGCCGTTCAACAAGTGCGCCAAGGTTGTCGGCGAGGTGCTCGGCAACTACCACCCGCACGGCGACGCCTCGGTCTACGACACCCTCGTCCGCCTGGCCCAGTCGTGGGTCGTCCGCTATCCGCTGATCAGTCCCCAGGGGAATTTCGGGTCGGTCGACGGCGATCCGCCCGCGGCCTACCGCTACACCGAGTGCCGCCTCGACCAGACGGCGGAGGAGCTGCTGCGCGACCTCGACGAGGACACCGTCGACTTTGCGCCCAACTACAACGAGGAGACCACGGAGCCGACCGTGCTGCCCGCCGCGCTGCCGGGACTGCTGATGAACGGCTCGACCGGCATCGCCGTCGGCATGGCGACCAACATCCCGCCGCACAATCTCGACGAGCTCATCACGGCCATCTGCGCCGTCATCGAGCGACCGGACCTGCCGCTGGACGAGCTCATCGGCATGATCCCCGGGCCCGATTTCCCGACCGGCGGCGTCATCGCCGGCCGCGAGGGCATCCGCTCGTACCTCCAGACCGGCAAGGGCATCGTCCGCGTGCGCGGCAAGGCCCACACCGAGGAGCTCAAGAACGGTGGCGAGCAGATCGTCATCACCGAGATTCCCTACAACGTGAACCGCTCCACGCTGGTCACGCGCATCGCCGACCTGGTGGCGGACAAGGAGATCGACGGCATCCGCGACCTGCGCGACGAGTCCGACGAGAACACCCGCATCGTCATCGAGCTCAAGCGCGGCGAGCAGGCCAAGGTGGTCATCAACCAGCTGTTCCAGAAAACCGCCCTCGAATCGTCTTTCGGCGTCATCCTGCTGGCCCTCGACCGGAAGCGGCCCAAGCAGATGAACATCCGCGAGCTGATCGACTGTTACATCGAGCACCGCCGCGATGTCATCACCCGCCGCACCAACTTCCGCCTGCGTCAGGCCGAGGACCGCGCCCACCTCCTCGAGGGCTACAAGGTCGCGCTCGACAATCTCGACGACTTTGTCCGCATCATCCGCAGCGCGAAGGATCGCGACGAGGCCCGGACCAAACTGATGGCCAAGTACCCGCTGAGCGAGCGCCAGACCAACGCGATCCTCGAACTGCGGCTCTACCAGCTCACCGGCCTCGAACGCGACAAGATCGAGGCCGAATACCTCGAACTCCTCAAGCTGGTCGAGGAATTGCGCAGCATCCTCGCCTCCGAGGCCCGCCTGCACAGCGTCATCCGCCAGGAGCTGCTGGCCCTGAAGGAAAAGTATTCGCAGCCCCGCCGGACCGAGATCGTCGATCCGTTGGCCGAGTTCCGCATGGAGGACGTGGTGCCGAACGAGGGCTGCGTCATCACGGTCTCGCACCAGGGCTTCATCAAGCGCACGCCGGTCGCCGCCTACCGCTCCCAAAAGCGCGGCGGCAAGGGTGTCATCGGCACCGAGACCTACGAGGAGGATTTCGTCGAGCACCTCTTCACCGCCTCGACCCACGACTTCATCCTTTTTCTGACCAACACCGGCCAATGCCACGTGAAGAAGGTCTACGACGTGCCCGAGGGCACCCGCGCCTCCAAGGGCAAGTCGGTCACCAGCTTCCTGCGTCTCGCCGAGGGCGAGAAGATCGCCGCCATGATCTGCGTGAAGGAGTTTGCCGCCCAGCACCATCTCGTCATGGCCACGCGCAACGGCGTCACCAAGAAGACCAATCTCGCCGACTACACCAACGCCACGCGCGAGGGGGGCCTGCGCGGAATCAAACTCGAGGAAGGGGACACGCTCGTCGGCTGCGTGCTCACCACCGGGGAGAACGAAATCATCCTCGTCAGCCACAAGGGCCAGGCCGTGCGCTTCAAGGAGGACGACCTCCGCGATCAGGGCCGGGACACCGTCGGCGTCACCGGCATGCGTTTCAAATACGCCGGCGATCTCGTCACGGCCATCGAGGTCTGCAATCCGGCCGCCCACCTGCTGGTGGCCCGCGAGGACGGCATCGGCAAACGCACGCCGTTCGAGGACTACCGGCTCATCCGGCGGGGCGGCACGGGCGTCATCGCCATCGACCTGCCCGAAGACGGCTCGGTCAACGTCGCCGGCGCCCTCAGCGTGAACGACAGCGACGAGGTCATGCTGCTCACCGCCAAGGGGCAGAGCGTCCGCACCCGGGTGAAGGAAATCCGGGAAACCGGCCGCGGTGCCAGGGGCGTCAAGCTCGTCGACCTCGCCGAGGGCGACAAGCTGCTCTCCATCGCCCGGGTGGTCGAGACCGACGAGGAGGAAGGTCCGGACACAGAGGCCGGGTCCGCGCCGGCGCCCGCGCCGCCGTCCGCCTAGCCAGCCTGGTTTTCGCTGCGGGGCGGGGCCCTGCGCCGCCCGCGCCCCGAAGGGGGTCGCCCGGCTGGTCCCACGCTATCTCGTGGCGTCGGCATCCGCGCTCCTCAGGCGAAGCACGAGCCGAAATCCGATCTGGTTCGAGGGGGAGGAGTCGGCGCTGATCTGCGTGCGCCAGGTGGCGCGGCAATTCGCGGCATTGGACTGCCAGGACCCGCCCCGCAGATACCGGCTTTGACACCACTCCCCGACATTGCCGTGCATGTCGTACAGGCCCCACGCATTGGGCTGATGCGAACCCACGGGCCGGGGGCTTCCGTTGGCGGCGCGGTTGTAGTTTGCGAGCCCGTCCAGCGCGCGGTCGGTCTCGATGCTGGTGATGTTCTTCCCGTTGTTGAACGATGTCTGGGTGCCGGCGCGGCAGGCGTACTCCCATTCGTCTTCACTGGGCAGGTCGGCCATCAGGCTGCCACCGTTCTTGGTCGCGAGGATCCGGTTCAGCCGCTCCAAGAAGCCATTGGTGCCGGTCAACGTGCGCCAGTCCACCTGGTCAATCGGCCAGGTGGGGTTGCCCCGCCAATAGCTGGGGCTGCGCGGCATGATGCTCGTGTACTGGGCCTGCGTCACTTCATAGATCCCGATGAAGAACGGCTTCGTGATCATGATGCGTTCGGGCAACAGCTCGTTGGTGCGCCGCCCCAGTTCCTCCTTGGGCGAACCCCGAACGAATGGCCCGGAATCCATGCGCAACAGTCGGATGCCGACTGAGGCGTTGAGCGGCAGATCGATGGCCGGCGGCAGCTGGGCGGGGTCGATCACCGCATCGTCCTTCAGCACGTAGCTGAATTGGGTCCGGGCGCGCCACTGGCCGGGGGTCAGGGTCTTCTCCTCCACCAGTTGCGTGGCGAGGGCCTTTTCGCCCTCGTTCTTGCTCCCGGCCAGCGCGTCGCGCAGCCACTTGCCCTCCTCCGGCGTCACGGTGCCGGCAGCCATGAGCGGTTTGACCTTTTCGAGGAAGGGATCGAGATGGGGGTACATCTGCGTCTGGTCGCGCCATTGCGCCGGGGAGAGCGTCTTCGCTTCCACCAATTGCTGGGCGAGCGTCTGCTCCGCCTCTCCCTTGCGGCTCGACAGCGCGCCATGCAGCCAGCCAAATTCCTTTTCGTTGATGAGGCCCGCTGCCAGCATGGGCCGCAGTTTGGCGACGTTCTCGTCGCCGGGAGGGACCAGGCCGGAATAGCCGCGCCAACCGTCGGTTGACAGCGTGTGGTCGATCAACAGTCGTGACGCGAGGGCCTTTTCCCCGTCGCCCTGCAGTCCGCGCAGCGCCCTGTTCAGGATCGCACCCTCATCGGCGGTGATCTGGCCCGCCGCGATGAGATCGTCCACCGGAGTTTTGCTTTCGACCAGCTTGGGGGCGCCCGGGGCCACCGCGGTGGTCGGCGGCGTCGGGACTGGCGCCTGGACCGGCGGCTGCGCCGTCGTGGGCGTCGGGTTCTGGCGGGGCGGGCCCGCCACGGGCTGGGCCGGCGGGAGCCGCGTTTTCCAGTAGTACGCCCCGCCGGCGCCGGCCAAAAGCACGAGGGTGGCCGCGGCCATCAACCATTTGGCGCCTTTTCTCGACCGGCGTTCCGTGGATTCCTGCGCCACGGGCTTGCCTTCGAGCATTTCGCGCAGCGCTCTCGCCGTAACAGGCCGGGCCGATGGTTCTTTGGCCAGACAGGCCGCCACGGCCTTCTCCCACGCCGAGGGTATCGCCTTGCCCATGCGTTTCAGCTCCTGCCGACGCGCCGTCATTGGCGGCGGCACCTTGGCGAGGGTTTGTTCCCGGATCGCTCCCCGAAAAAACGGCGGGTCGCCCGTCAGCAGATCGTAAATCGTGGCGCCAATGCTATAGATGTCGTCAGCCGGCACCGCCTTTTCGCCCATGGTCTGCTGCGGGCTCATGTACGGCGGGGTGCCGGCCGTGTTCTTGGTCACCCGGTTGATCGTATCCGCCACGGTGCGGCCGATGCCGAAATCGCCCACCTTCAACTCGCCGCGCTCGTTCAGCATCAAATTGGCCGGCTTGATGTCGCGATGAACCACCTTCTGCTGGTGCGCGTAATGCATGGCCTCGCACAGCTGGCAGACCCATTGGCGGATATCCTCGATCTCGAAGCATTTCCCCTCCCGCTGCGTCTTCAGTTTGTGCAGGTTCGTGCCGCTGACATACTCCATCGAGATCGCGGAGGTGCGGCCGTTGGTGACAAAATCGAACGTCTTGACGATGTTCGGGTGGGACAGGTCGCGATTGATGATCACCTCGCCCTTGAGCTCCTTCAGCGCGTCGGCCTCGCTGGTCATCTCTTCGCGCAGGAACTTGAGCGCCACGCGGGAGTTCAATTCCCGGTCCAGCGCCAGCCACACGACCCCCATGCCGCCCTTGCCCAACTCGTTGACCAGCTCATAACGATCGAACACCACCTCCTTCTTCGGTGTCCGCACCGTCTCGTTGTCGTCCGAGGATACTCGCTGCGTTGGCCTGTCGTCGTCCATGCGTGCCGGGTTTGCTGGTGTCTATCGGATTCCGATTGTGGCGTCTAGCATGCGAGGCACAAGCCGCCATTTGCGCCGCCCCGATTTTGCTCGAACTCCTCCGTCCCCGCTTTTTACGATGAGAACGCGCAGCCGCCCGGCACCCCTGCAACCCCATGAATTGCTGGATCGAAAAAAGCGATGGCAGTCGCATCCCCATCGAGGCCAACTGTTACTTTGGCCGTTCGCATGCCAATACGATCCGGCTCGGGTCGCCGGGCGCCTCCCGCCACCACGCGCACATCCACGCCCAGCAGGCCGAAAACTCCACGGAATACTGGCTGGCCGATCTCGGCAGCACCAACGGCACCCTGCGCAACGGTAAACGCATCACGCTCCCGTGCCGGCTCAGGGACGGGGACGTCGTCAGCATCCTCGGCGAAAGTTTTGTCTTCCGGCTGGAGAAGAAGTCGACGCCGGCGTTCTACGACACCGAGGCGCCGGCCACCGTGCCGGTGCGCGCCAATCCGCAATGCTGGCTGATGATGGTGGACATCAAGCGCTTCACCAATCTCAGCCGTCAGTTGGACACCGACACCCTCAGCCTGAAGGTCGGCACCTGGCTGCGCCAATGCCGCGACGCCGTCGAGTCCGCCGACGGCATCGTCGACAAATTTCTGGGGGACGCCATCTTTGCCTACTGGAACCACGGCCCCGACGCGCCGGCCAAGGTGGGCGCCGCCCTGCGGCAGTTGCAGCAGCTGCAGCGGCTGCGCGACCCTGATTTCCGTATCGTCCTGCACTTCGCCAGACCGACCATGGAAGGTGGCGCGGGCGGCGCCAACAACCTCTCCGGCCAGGAGGTGATCTATGTTTTCCGCCTCGAGAAAGTGTGCTCCGCCCTGCAAGCCGATTCGATTGTGAGCGAGGCCGCCCGGGCGGCGCTGGCGGCCGACTGGCCGTGCGAGCCCTTGGGCGACCATCCGCTCGACGGGTTTCCCGGCGTGCACACGGTCCATCGCTTGGCGGAGTAAGCCGGGGCGGGCTGCAGGCGGGCGGGCGCCCTTGACGGGAGAACATCGTCTTGTCCGTTCTCGGCCTGTCACGCTGGAGTCCGGCTCGGACCGGCGGGCGGGCAGGGCGGTGCCAGCCGTCTTGCCCGCCTGCTGCGGGTGCCCCCCGACATACGGTCGGTTCACTCCCCGTCAGGCCCACCACTCGAACTGTCACGGTCTCACGCCGACGGCGAAGCGGCGGCCGGCGGGTGGACCTTCACGATCTGGAGGGCCTGGATCGGCGTGGTCGTGAACGTGCGCCGACCCTGATCGAGCCTGATCTCGAGGGCGCCGCCGCAAAACAGATGCCCCGGCTTGATCATCTTCGAGTCCCCAAAGACGCAGCCTTGAATCTGCACGGCACCCCGGGGCCGGTCGGCGCGGTCGGGGATCAGCTCGGCCCGATGCTGCCCTTTCATGACAAAGAGATAGCGGGTGTTTTGGGTGTGCACCAGCAGACGGTCTCCGGTCTGAAGCGCTCCGAGATCAAGCTCGTCGCCCACCCATTTCTCCGCGGACTGGAGAAAAGCGACGATGTCGGGAATGATAGGGCCATCCATGTGGCAGATCAGACCGCGGTCCCCGTGGAAAGTTCGGCGAGGATGGCTTCGGTCACGAGACGCGCACCTCGTAGCTGAGTTCGCCCAGCCGCAGAACCTGCGCGGCCTGCAGGGGGACGACTTCGCCGGCCGCCAGCCGGCGCTCATCGAACATCACCGCGCTCTTGCCGCCGGGGGGCGCCTCCAGCCAGAAACCACCCTGCCAGTGATGAAACCGCGCGGCCACCGGCGGCAGCCCGGCCGGCTCCAGCCGCACCGCGCTCTGCGGGTCCGAGCCCACGGCGGCATCCGTGAACAGCCACACCGCCACCACCGCCACCTCGCGATTGGTGGTGGGCAGGAAGCGCAGGCAGCCGGCCGGTTCCCGGGAGGCGACTTGGGTGGGCAGCGTGGATAGCGGGCCGGCCGCGGCGGCGAGCGGCGGGCCTTCCGGCGCCGCGGCGGGCAACTGCAGCACGGCGAGTTCGTAGTTATGCTGGCCAACCTTCAGCCGGCGTTCCTTGGTGAACGAAAGCGCCTTGGCGACGGTGATCTGCTGGCCGTCGACGATGGTGCCATTGGTGCTGGGCTTCACCTTGCCGTCGGCCTGCAGCTCGCCGTCCTGCACCCAGATCTGGCTGTCCTTGACGAAGAAGGTGGTGTTGATCCGGCTGATCGTCTCGTTCTTCCGGCGGTTTTCATCGTTCTCGGGCAGGAACGTCGCGGCAAAATCCACGGAGGCGCGGCGGCGTCCGAGGACAAAGCGGGGCCGGGCGACGAAATGGATGGGCGGGCCCGACTGGCGCAGGGTGCCCTCACCGCGCATCGGCGACAGTTCCAGCAGCGTGCCGCGCGCCGGCCCCGGCGTTGATTCCGCGGGCGGCGGTGATTGAGGGGCGGCCCGCACCGCCGGCCCCGGCTCCAATCCGCCGCCTTCCGGCTTGACCGCCGGCGGCGGCCGGTCCTTGGCATAGAAAAACGGCGCGGTGGAGACCCGCAACCCCATGCGCTCCTCAATCTGCACGAGGCGTTTCTCGTAACCGTATCGCGCCGCCTCGTCTGTGATTTCGTCCACCAGCGGCTTGAGTTTGCCCAGGCAGAGGCGGATCACCCCGCGCCCCGGGTCCGGTTTTCCCTGCTCCGTGGCGATCTCGGCGAAGTAGCCCTCGATGCGCTCCCGGGGCCCGCCGGCCACCGGCGACCGCTCCGCGGGTTCGACCAACCGCCCGATGCGCTCCTCGATTTCGATGACCTGTTTTTCGAAACCGAAGCGGGTTGCCTCGTCCTTGACCTCGGGCACCAGCGGCTTGAGTTTGCCCAGGCAAAGGCGGATGACCCCGCGCCCCGCGTTCGGCTTGGCGAACTCGGCGGCAATCTCGACCAGATAGGCCTCGACCCGGCTGACAACTTCGAGCTCCGCGATCAGATCGTGGACCGGCTCCAGCACCCCCCTCTCCTGGTGCAGCTTGAGCTTGACCGGCTTGGGGAGGTCTTCCTCGCGCAGCGCGAAATCGATTTCCGCAAGGCGGCGCGCCCGCGCCTGGATCACTTCCGCCGGCGGGGTTTCGGGAGCGAGCCCCAACAATCCACAGAGTTCTTCGCCCGTCATGGAGAAGGCAGCCGGCAGGCCGTTCCAGCAGGAGGCGGCTCCCGGGCGGGAGAGGCGGACGGCGCGCACCCGGCCGCCGA
Source organism: uncultured Opitutaceae bacterium (assembly GCA_964484165.1). GTDB lineage: Bacteria > Verrucomicrobiota > Verrucomicrobiia > Opitutales > Opitutaceae > Fen-1467. The sequence goes on from CAZAFS010000002.1 coordinate 25,689, forward strand.
CTGCGCGGAGATCACCGGCCCGCGTTCAATCAACGCCGACTGGGAGATTGGTTTTGATGACAAAAGAGCTGTCCCAATCAGTCGTGCCGCTGACCTCAATCGTGTACGTGGCCGATGCCGTGAAGGTGGCCGAAGCCTGGGCGCCCGAAGTGCTGCTCAGCGTGGGCGAGCCGGAGGGACTGGTGATATTCCACTTGCTCACCGTGAATCCGGTGCCGCCGCCGCGATCCGACAACGCCAGGGTGAGGCTCAGGCTCCCCGCGGATTTCTTCTCCGAGCCGGGCACGGGGGCGACTTCAAACGCCCAGGTGCGCGATTCGCCATCGACGCGGCTCACCACGTAGGTGTTGGGAGCGGAGGGGCTCGGCGTCGGACGGAACGTGACCTTGGTCTCACGGACGAGCCGGGCGCCCTTGCCGCCGACATAGGTCTTTTCGATGCCCTTGGCCTCGCCGTTCTTCCAATCAAAATCCGGCGGAATCACGATCTCGCTGCCGTCGGCGTTGACATATTTTGCTTCCTTGCCTCCCGCCGTGGCGCCGCCGGCCCGCGTGCCGTCAGGCCGGATGACGGAGCCGTCGGCGAGCTTGATCGAACCATCGGGCTGCACCGTGCAGCCCTTCAGGTCGACCACCGAGCCATCCCGGAGCCGCAGCATGCCGCCGGGCAGGACCGTGGCGCCGGCAATGGTGACGGGCGTGCCGTCCTGGCCGACGACGGTGGCCCCGGAGGACGAGGTGAAGAGCGTGTTGCCGCCGCCCAGCGCCTGCGCGCCGGCGGTGTTGAGGGTTTCGCCACTGGCCAGGGAGACCGTGCCGTTGCCGTTGTCCCGCGCGTTCTTGATCGCCACCGCACCCACGCCGGGAACGTTCACCTGCGCTCCCGCCATGGCGGCCGCGCCGCTCCCGCCGACCGAGCTGAGGACCGTCTGATTCGAACGATCGTCGTTGTGCCGGTTTTCATCGGAGAACGTCGTGACCACTTGGTTGAGCTGGTCTTCCGCCGTCTTGCGCGCGGCGGCGTCGTTGGTGTTCATCCACGTGCGCACCTTGCCGAGGGCCACCATCACGGCCGAATAGCCGTGGCCCTGCAGGTTGGCGGCAAAATCCTCCACCTTCTTCTCCACCTCAAAATACTTGGGCCGCAGCTCGTCGCGATAGGTCGCGCGATACCCCTCGCGGGCGCTTTCGCTGAACAGGAAGCGCTGCACCATCTCGATCCGCTGGGGATGGCCGTCGACCAATTTGGCCGTGGCAAACAGGGAGCGGATGGCCCGCATGCCGGTGGCCGTGGCGCTGTCGAGCCGGTTCTCGCCGACCCGCATCAGGCCCTCCTTGAGCTGGGCGGTCGTGTCCTCAAGCAGCGCCCGAATCTGCCGCTGCTCGCGATCCAAGTCGCCGGATTTTATGGTCGTAGGCGTCCCGCTCGCGGCCGGCGGCGGGGGTGTTTGGCTGAATGCAATGGGCGCCAAGGGCAGCGTCATCAGTCCGACAAAAATCATCCACAGGCGGGTGTGAGTTTTCATAAAAATGCCAGTCGAAACGATTGGTGACAGGGACCTTCCGAGACTCGCAGAGCGGCGGGCAACTTCAACATAAAATTCGCGCGGTCATCATGGGGAGCATGGGCCCGTCGCGAGCCGGCCGCATCACTCGATGGCGCGCAGATCGGCCGGCCACGCTGTGCGCGTATCCATGCCACCACCTGCCTCATCGCGCCGCTGCCTCGCGGAAACCGCCGCCCGACGCTACTCCCCTCAGCGGGAGGCAAACACGTTCCCGCCCAACCGCCGCGAGGCGAGGGACTCCATGCGCAGCCCCAGCCGATAGTCGCGGGCGAACAATTCCAGAAAATCCGCGCGGGCCAGCGCCAGGCAGCGACTTTCCTCGAGCGCAATGACGCTCACCGAAGCCGCACTGTCCTCCAATAGGCTGATCTCGCCGAAATAATCGCCCGGACCCAAGCGCCGCAAAACGCGCTCCTCGTCCCGCTCCTCCAGCGCCCCGTCGTAGACGAGAAAGAACCACCGGCTGGCCTCGCCTTTGCGCAGCACCGTCGCGCCCGCTTCGACGCGCACCGGCCGGCAGCGGCGGGCGTGGTTCAGCAGGTCGCCGAGCGGCCAGCCGGCAAAAAAGACGAGGCGGCCGAGAAACGTGGCGGATTGCAGCACCTCCCGCACCCGCGCCGCCCCCACCCGGCCGACCACCAGCCGGTCGAAGTCCTCCTTCTCCAGTCGCCACAACCGCCCCGGGCTCCTCGCCCGCACCGACGCCGTGCGGAGGCAGTTTTCCAGCAGCGCAATCTCGCCAAAGGCGTCGCCCGGGCCCAAACGCCCGATGAGCGTCGTGCGTTTCGTCGAGTTCGGCTTCAGCTTCAGAACCTCAAACTCGCCTTGCTGCACGATGTAGAAGGCGCGCCCCGGCTCGTTTTCCCGGAAAACATAGCCGCCTTTTTCCGCTGCGACCGGCTGCACCGCGGCCGCCAGCGCCGCCAGATCGTCGTCCGGCGCGGATTCGAAGAGCGGAACCTGGCGCAGGGCCTCGGCCACCGTGCCGGTCAATGCTCCGGCCGGGGTCGGCCGGGCGACCGCACTCCGCAGGGGGCGGGCCAATTCCCGTCGCAGGCGCCAGTGGCGCAGGGTGGCGCGGACCAACCAGGCGAAGGCCACCGCCGCCAACGCCACCAGCGAATAAAAGCCCGCCGCCAACAAAGGGCGCAGGGCACCCGCCGGCCCGAACCACGCCAGCGCCGCCGCCGTCCATTTTGGGGCGCAGCCCGCCGCGGTCGCCACCCACAGCGCACTCCACGCACCCAGCCAGATCAACCAACCCGCCCCGGCTTGGGATTCGGTCTCCCCCCACCAAGCGGCCCACTGCCCCAGGGCATCCCGCCGGTTCAGATCAAAGACGGCGCCCGAGCGCACGGAAAGCCGGGGGGCCCGCCGGCGCGCTTCCAGCCACTGCATCGCGGCACTTTGACCCCACGGCCGCGACACCACCATCAAACCCACCAGCACCGGCGCCAGCCATCCTGGCAGTCGCCAGGCCGCGACGGCCGCGCCCAGCAGGAGCGGCGCGAGGCGCAGCGCCGCCACCGCCAGCTCGCAATCGCGCCCACCCATGACCGCCTCATCCGTGTCGATCTTGAAATGCGGGAACAGCGACCTCCAGCGGCACCGCGGCGCGCGCACCTCGCAACCGGCACCCGCCAGCACACCGGCGGCCAGGGCCTCGCCCGCGCTGAGCAGCAGGCACGCGGCCAGCCACCCGGCCAGCACGTGCGCCCATGCCGTGGGCGGCCCCCACCGCTTCACGATCAGCGCCACCGCGGCCAGCGCGATGGTCACGTAGCCCACGCGCTTGGCCACCAGGGGCGGCAGCCGCACCGGCCACCTCCGGCCCAGCGAACGCCCCGCCGGCTCCGCGTCCGTCACCAGCACGCCCGCGGCCTGCGCCTGCAGCACCAGCTCGTAGTACTCGCGCAGCGGCGGACAACGATACGCATTGATCAGCCGGACCAGGACCTCCGGCACGGTGGCCGGCTGGGCAAAAAACTCGGTCAGGATTGCCGCCTGCGCCGCCGTGAGCGCGAGCCGCCGGGTTCCGCCCGCGGAGCGCATGAACACATAACCCGGCCGCGGCGCGCTCCGCCGGACCGCCTCATTCAACCGAAGCCTCACCGACGATAGCAATTCGGTTTGGTTCATGGCCATGGACCGATGCGCCGCCAGCATGCGGCCCCGCCACCTTCCTGCCAACCCTTAACGGGAGCTGGTCTGCAGGATGCCGCCCCGGCCGGCTCAACGGTTAATCCGCGCGCGTATTTCCCGTTTGCTCCCCTCGGCCGGGAAGACTACATGGTGCGCTCGTTCTCTCACCAGCGAGGCCCCATGAACTTCAAATTGCTCCTGCGCACGCTCGTCTTCCTCGGGCTGCTCTTCGTGATTCTCTACGTGGGGATGACCAACCCGAAGGAAATCGACTTTTGGTTCCCGCTGGCGTCGCCCAAACCCCTCCACCAGCCGGCGGCACTGATCTATTTCGGCCTTTTCGCGATCGGCGTCCTCGCCGGCACCATGCTCCACGGGGGCGACAAGGGCGGCGGCAGCCGGGGTGGCGGCGAGAAGAAGTGAACGGAGGGGCGGCCGACCTTCGGGACACAACTTGCGCCCAGCCGGGGCCGGGCTTGACTGTTCCGGAATTGTAAGCACCGTAATTACCATGCAAACCAAGGCGCTCAAGGTCGTCCGCATCGGCAATTCCAGGGGCGTGCGCCTGCCGGTGCCGCTGCTGGCCCGGTATCGGATCAAACACACCGTGCTGGTCGAGCAAAGGCCCGAGGGCATCCTGCTCAAACCGGTGAAGGACGACCGTCTATCGTGGGAGGACACCTTCAAAGCCATGGCGGTCGAAAACCAAAAGAGCGGGGACGAGTTTGCTGACCTCACGGCGACCGACGCAGACGGCCTCGCTTCGCTGGATCGATGACGCCGGCCCGGTACGGCATTTATCTCGCGGCACTCGACCCCGCCGTCGGCCGCGAGATCGCCAAAACGCGCCCGGTGGTGGTGGTGAGCATGGACGCGCTGAACCGGCATCTTGAGACCGTCGTGGTCTGTCCGCTGACGACCAAGCTCCACCCTGTCTGGCGCTCCCGAATCCAAGTGCGGTGCGCCGGCAAACCGGCCGAGATTGCGGTGGACCAGATCCGCACCATCAGCACCCTGCGGCTGGTCAGGAAACTGGACCATCTTTCGCCGCCCGCCGCCGAGAAGCTGCGACAACTGATCGTGGAGATGTACGGCCGGCCTGAGCCGCCAGGCGGATGAAATCCGCGGGGGCGATTATGGGGCGGTGACGAGATCGATCGCGTCGAGGTTCTGCGGGCCGAGAAAAGCCAGGCCCGCGGCTTCGAGGTTGTGCACGGCGAGCTTGACGCCCTCGGGCGACAGCAGGGGCGCCCGCAGCACCAGCGTGATGACCGTGCGCCGGGTGCCCGACAGGGGATCGGTCTCGACGCGAAATTCCCGCAGCCGGTCGGCCTGGACGGTGTCGGGCGTGAATTCGTAGTTGAGCAGGTTTTCGGCGGTGCGGCGGGCCACCTCTTCCTTGATGGTCAGCGTGACGGTGTTGCCCTTGACGGCGGGACGACCGATCCACGCGAGCACCTGTTCGGAGGCCGTCCCGACGCCGCTGATCGTCAGCCGGCGCTGGACCGGTTCGGTGGCTTTGTTGCCGAAGATGTCAGCCACGCCGGTGGCCGACGCGAGCAGCTGGCTGCCGGAAGGCGGGGCCTTCGAGAGGATGAGCAGGACCTTGGCCGGATTTTCCGGCACGCGCCGCGCCTCGACGACCGTGAGGTCGGTCGGGCGCTGGTCGCTGTCGAGGATGCGGTACTTGGTGCGGTCGGCGAGGTCGGCGGGATCGAGCGCGCGGTTGAAGGTGAGCGTCAGCTGGGGGCCGCGCTGCTCATGGCCGGTGAGGGCCAGCGGGCTGCGGTCGGCGGCGTCGGCAAACTCGAAGCCGTATTCGAGCGGTTTGGCGGTCTTGTTGCCGGCCCGGTCGGCCACGTTGGCCACCGTGAGCAGGTTGCGGCCGGTGGAGAGGCGGAGCGGCTCGAGCCGCAGCGTCAGCAGGCGCCCCGACTCGTCGAGCTTGGCGGCCCCTTTGACAAACGGGAGCGCGGTCTTGTCGGGCGTGGTCGCGGTGTAATTGGCCACGTTCTCCGCCGTGGCCGCGTCAACCGGCTTGTTGAATTCGATGGTCAGCTCCAGTTTGCGGCCGCTGGCGGTGACACCCTTGATCCGCGGCGGCAGGAGATCGCGGTAGGTGAAGTCCAGACCCTTGGCCGGCAGCGCCACCGGATTCTTGCTGATCGACCGGTCGGTCACGCCGGCGATGCTATCGAAGCGGTAGGGCTGGTTGCCGACGAAATCCCGGGCCGCCTCCAAGATCACCGTGCGACCGGTCTTGTCCTCGGGGTCGAGATGCCCGGCCGTGATTTTCTGCGCCGCGCCCTCGCTGCCGGACTCGAGCGCAAAAATGACGTAACTGCTGCCGCGCGCGGCGGTGGCCTCGGCGACGGGTTTCGAAAAGACCAGCACGAGGTTGTTGGCGTTGTCGCCGGCGGACACGAGCTCGATGCCGGGCACGGTCGTGTCGAGGTATTTGAATTCGACCGACGTGGCGGCCGGCAGTTTGTTGCCCGCCCGATCGGCGACCCCGCTGATCGTCAGCCGGTAGGTCTTGCCGTCGATGAGCGGCGAAGTCTTGAGCACGACCTTGGACGGATCCTTCGCGTCCAGCGCGGCAGACTCGACCGTGGCCTCGTTGTTGCCGAAAATGAACGGCGCGGGCAGGGCCGGCGCGGCGGGCCCGGCCGCCGGCTTGACCTGCACGGAGGCGGCGCTGAGCGGCTCGGAGAAGCGCACCACGACGGTGCTGGCGTCAACCGCGGCCGGAAAATCGGCCGACTCCATCACCTTGGGCGGGGTGCGGTCGGGCAGGTATTTCCAGAGCGCCAGCGCGCCCACGGCGAGCACGATGACCGCGGCCGCGGCCAGGCCGTAGACCAAACTGGAGGAGACCGTGCGCAGCCTCAGCTTCGCCGCCACCGTCGGCCCGGCCTTGGCTCCCGCCGCCACCACCACGGGGCCGGCCGTCGGCGCCGCGGCGGGCGCCGGCGCCGCCGGCAGCGCGGGGTGGTCCACCATGGGCAGCGTGTTGTCGCGGGTTTCCTGGCCGTCGACCACGATGACGAGGCTCTTGCCCTGGAGGCGAAAAGCCTGCGGCCGCTTGTCGGGATCAGGCAGGCGGAAGGCGCGGCGCAGCTCCTTCTCGTAGGCGGTGGTGTCCGCGGTCTCCGGCCGCGCCTTGTCGTAATAGCGGCCGGCGGCCTTTTCAAACGCCGCGCACTCGCTCGTCAGGATGCGCTTGAGGGGCTTGAATTTCTTTTCGGGCACGGTCTGCCCGCCGAAAAAAAGGCCGGCCGGTTGACCGGCCGTGTCCACGGCGGGCCGGGCCAGGAAGCGCGCGATGGGCTCCGCGGGATTGAGGGCCAGCTTGAAGGCCTCCCGCTGGCGGATCTCCCACGACATGACGCGGGCCTGCAGCCGGTCCAGCACGGTGCGGCCGGCGGAAATCTTCAGTTCCGCGTCCGGAGCGAGCGGGAGCGAGGTCCCGGCTTTGAACTCGCCGCCCCACAGGATCAACAGGCGCCGGTCGTGGGCCGGACCGTAGACCCAGTACGCCTCGGGTTCCAGATCGGGGTCGGGCAGGCGAAAATGGGCGCGCAGGCGTTTCTCGTGCGGCACGATCCGGGGTGTGGCCGCATGGGCCTTGTCGAAAAAGGCGCGGACGGCCTCGGCAAAAGCGTCGATTTCACTCTGCGGCAGGAATTCCATCCGCTGCGCGGTGTCGAGCGGGATGGCGTCAAAATCATAGACGATCGAACGCAGGGTGCCGCTCTCCACGATGCGGGCCGGGGCGAGGAAGCGCGCCAGCGGCTCCTGGGACGACTGCACGATCGGCAGATTCTCGCCCGTGAAATACGAGCCGAGGCCGTCGGGCGTGCGCAGCAGGAAATAGGGCGACTTGAGATCGCGGCGGGGGGCGGGGGCGACGGAATCGGAGGCACTCATGGGGAATCAGGTGGTGGCGATGCGCGCGCGGTACAGCACCTTCGGGCGTTCGCCGGCGCGATCGAGAATCGCCCAGGAATAGACCGTGGCGACGTTGAGATGATTGCCCGGCCCTTCCTGCACCGTCTGCATCGTGGCGGGGTCAAAGCGCACGCCCGGGACGATCTCCCGGATTTCGAGCGTGGGCGTCACGGGCGCGACGAACTGCTTGAGGCCGCGGATCCAGTCCGCGCTCGCGCGCTGGCGGTCCTCCTCGCTGAGTTCGGCGAGACTGTGCCAATAGCCGTGGGCCGCGAGCGATACCGCGGCCACCGCCCCGGCCATGTCCTCCGGCGTCGCGTTGGCCCGCTCGACCGCAACCCGCAGGGTCAGCACGGCCGCCAGCACCGGGAGGGCGGGATGTTCCGGCGAGGCCAGATGCGACTCCAGCAGCGCCCGCCAGCGGGCCAGCGGCGAAGCCGGATCAAGGAAAGGCGCCGGCCAGAGCGCATCCGCATAGGCAAGGCGGGGTGCGCTCCCTACGGTCGTCCTTTCCTCCGTGGGCGCCGTAGCCGCCGGCGGTGGCGCCGCGGCCGGAGGCGGCTCCTTCCGCTCGAGCCGTCCCGCCAGCCGTTGCACCTCCTCCAGTGTCTCCGTCAGCCGCTGTTCGCGGCCGGCCAGCGTGCGGCTCCACTCGGCGGTGGCCGCCTGCAGGCTCTGCTTCACCTCCTCCCGGATTGCGCCGGGCTCCGCGGTCAGGTCGCCGGGCAGCGCCTGCCCTTCGCGGCGCGGGCGGCGGCTCACCAAAAGGATGAACCCGGCCAGCAGCAGCGTGCAGCCGGCGGCCAGGCCCGCCATCGTGGCCAGTGGAAAGGCCGCCTCGGCGCGCGGCGCCGGTGGCGGGCGGGCCGCTTCGGACTTGCGCAGCTGGGCGAGGTTGTCGTCCAGCCGCGCCGCCTGCTCCTGCAGCCGTGCCAGCGTCGCGGCGAGTCCCTCGATCCGGGTTTTCGTCTCTCCGCTCTGCTGGTCCACACTGGCGGCCAGCTTCCCGACCACGCCCTGCAGGTTGCGGAGGTCGAGCACGATCGTCCGGATGCTCTCCTTGAGCGGATCGAGGTCGGCGGGACGCAGATTCTGATCGACGCGTCCGCCCAGCTCGTTGAGGTCCTGGTTGAGCTTTTTGAGGATATCGCCCTGGCCCTCAAACCGCTGGCGCAGACTGTCGATCGCCGTCCGCAGCTGCTGAATGTCGGCCGGCGACAGCACATTGTCCGCCGCGGGAGGGGGCGCGGGCGCGTCGACCTTGGCCGCGGGCACCCCCTGGAGCACGGTGGTGACGCCCAGCAGGGCACCGGCGGCCAGACAGCAGAAGGGGGCGCGCATAGGGAAACCCGTCAGGCGCTGAAGATGCCATCCGCGTCGAATCGGGGCTCATCCAGCCAGAAGCTGGCATCGAGCATCGTGTTCAGTTTGAGCCGGATGTCGGCGGGGTCGATCTCGACGGGCTGGCCGGGCAACGGCGCGACCCCCACCAACTGCAGCCGTTCGCCCTGGCCGAGGACGGAGAGCCAGCGCAAACGCACGTGGGCAAACACCGGGCGGTTGTCGTGCGGCTGCTGCGGCGTCCACTCCAGGCGGTACACCGGCTCGGGACGGACCCCGGCCACCTGCTTGATCTGACGGCCGATCCGGCAGTTGAGCGGCAGGTCGAATTCGCGCTCCAAGACTATCGTATTCTCGGCGTCCAGCGACGGCTTGGCCGCGGCAAAATCGCCGGGCCGGAAAAGCAGGCTGTCCGCCTTGTAGAAGTCGGCGGGATCGCCGGCTCGCGACAGCAGGCCCCAGAAGTAGGTCTTGGAGAAGGTGGCGATCGAGGTCTGCTCGATATTGAAGCCCTCGAGGTTCCCGTTGAGGATGTCCTGATACAGCGCCGCGCCGGCGACGGTGCAGGTCTTGGCATCGTTGATCTTGATGCCGTCGTCGCCCACGAAGGGATACCAGTCGCCGGCGGGAAAATTTTTCACCTGGATGATGCGCTGCGGCAGGAGGGGCAGGTTGTGGACCAGAAGCCGGCGCAGGTGCGGCAGCTCGGAGGGCTTGCCCGAGACAACGATGAGATCGCACTTGTTGCGGGTCACCAGCAGACCGAGCGAGGCGAACATGTCCTCGAAGACGTCGGCGATGCAGGCCTCCAGCGCCGCCGTGTCGGCGGCCAGCTGCGCCCCGAGCGGGAACGGCACCTCGTCGCGGTCGCGCAGGCGGGCAAACCAATCGGCGAAATGCCGGGCGTCGCGCAGGCGCAGCAGGTTGTCCTCCGTGCCCCAGTGTTCGCATTTGGCGACGATGACCTTGAGGGCGAGCTCGTTGAGGTCGCCGAGGCAATCGGGATGCACGAGGTCCTTGACGACCAGCGGCCGGCGGGGCGAGTCGGGGTAGTTCTCGGCGACCGCGAGCTGTTGCAGCCATTGGTTGACCAGCGGGATGAAGACCAGCCGGACCACCCGCACGAGCTTCGTAACCGCCTTGGGATCGACCTGGGCGATGGTTTCGGTGGCGGGCGACTTGAGCAGGGTGAGCAGCGCGCGCCGGGCGGGCGGGTTGTCCTCGAACTTGTCGAGCCCGCCGGCCTTGAGCCAGACCGGGAGCAGCACCTTTTCGACCACCCGCTTCACCAGCATGTCGCCGGCGATGGAATTGCCGTCGCGAAACAGCAGCGTGGACTGCACGGCCGTGGTGCCCCGGTGCCCCATGAACCGGTTGCCGGCGGCCTGCGCGTCGGCCTTGAGGTCGTAGCGGATGATGGAGATGTCGGTGGTGCCGCCGCCGATATCGACGTTCATCACGGTGGCGGAGCTCTGCCGGCCGTACGTCTCGAACCAGTTGAGGCCGTCGCCGCCGAGGAACGTGATGTCGGAGTACAGCACGGGCAGCTGCGAGCACACCGCCTCGTCGAGCGAGCGTTCGACCAGCAGCGGCTTTTCGCCCCCCTCCCCGCCACTGAGCGAGATCGGACGCGGGTCGGCGCAGTGGGTCAGGGCGAAAAGATCCAGCGCGCGCTGCCATTGGGCGAGGTAGCGCGACTGCTCCTCCCAGGTCCAGCCGGACGGATAGGTCACGCGCACCTGGCGCAGTTTGCGGGGCAGACTTTCGCGGCCCACCATCGAAAGGTAGCCGGCGGAGTTGATCTGGCGGTGGGCGCACTCGATGATCGACAGGGCGAACCAGCAGATCGCGTCCCGGCGCGGATACTCCGGCGGGGCGCTGACCATCGGCTTGCCGCGGAAATCGTCGACCGTCGGCTGATGCTCCCAGTCCCAGTCCACGCCGCCCGGATCCATGAAGTAGCGGAACAGGCCGCGGAGGTCGTCGAAGGCGTCGGGAATGGCCGGGTCGGTGTCGTTCGGGATTTGCTTCCAGTAGGTGCCGCCGCGGCGGCCGACGGGCTCCTCGTCCCACGCGTAGCGCTTGGGGCTGCTGAGGGAGAAACGGGCGTCGGTGTTGAGCCGGACCTGCGCCAGGATGCGGGCCGCGCCCTCCGGCGCCTTGCCGCCGCCGATGAGGGCGGGCGACATCTCGACGAAGGTCTGCGGCAGGTGCTGCACCCGCCGCACCGGCGCGCCGGGCGCGGACGTTTCCGCCTCCCAGTGCTCGAACACTTTCTCCTCGGAAAACGGCGGCTCGCGGCTGGCAAACAGGGACCGGTGCAGCAGCAGCCACGAATCGATGATGGCGTAATCGTCATTGACCTTGCCGGGCTCCGGGAGCGTGAAGGCCTGGCTGAACGGGCAGCCGCGCGGAATGAAGCGGAGAATCTTGACCCGGCGCCCGAGGGGGATGCGTTCCTGGCCGGGATTCTCAAGCAGCAACGCGACCGTGCGCGTGTTGCCCAGGTCGACGATCAGATCCACCTCGACCGGATCGGCGCCCGCCGGTTTCTTCCAGTGCACCGCCAGCAGGCCCGCGGGAAGCGGGATCGGCTCGGCCGCGTTCTCGCCCGCGCGCCGGCGCACCGGCAGCGTCGGGCTCAACTGGTCGAGAAAGAGGCGCTTGGTGGGGTAGTCCTCCCATAACTTGGCCCGGTCGAGGCTGGCATACGGATAGACGACGGCATCGGTGGCGCGGGACTTTTCATAAGCCTCGAACCGCTTGTGGGCCTCCTGGTCCGCCCGGTTCTTCTCCAGATTCTTGAAGGTGAAGCGCTCCACGCCGAACAACAGGCCGCGTTCCGGCAGGCCGAGGTTGGTCTCGACCGCCAGCTTGATGATGGGCGTTTCCTCGCCGGTATAGGGCGAGGTGTCGATGGCGTACTGGTAGAGCAGCCACGGCGAGAATTCGCTCCACGGCTCCCACGGCCCGCGGTTCTTGTGCACAAACCGCTTCAACTCGTCGTCCGTTCTCCGGGGGGCGAGGCTCTTCAACGGCACGTGGAAGAACTGGTGGCCGGTGTTGGGGAAGACTTCGAGTTCGATCATGGCGGGCGGAAAGCGCGGTCAGGCCGGCCGCAGGTTGTACCGGTCGCACAGGGCGGCCAGATCCCCGTCGCCGGGGAGGTCGTCCGGTCGTTTGGTGGGATCGATCCGCAGGGTGAGGAAGGCGGCCAGCTGCCCTTCCAGGAAGGGGCGGATGAAGGCGCGGTAGGTCCGGCACTCGCGGCCAATGGGGGGCGAGAACGTGTCCTCATCGGTCGGGGCGTCTTCCTCGTCGGCAAACTCCAGTTCGGCCGCATGGCGGTACACGAGCTCGTTGGCCATGCGCACCGCCAGGTGGCGCCGCAACTGGGTGTTGCGCAGGTCGGTGTTGGCCGTCTGGCTCTGGGCCACCAGCTTCGCCAGCCAGCGGGCCAGCCCGTCGGCCCGGTCCTCCACCGAGGCGCGCAGGGCGTCGAGGCATTCGCGAAACGCCTCGCGCGTGGTCAGGCCGAGCAGGCCCCAATCCGGGCGGGAGCGGCGGCCGGAGCGCTCCCACAGATCGAACCGGGCCAGCTGGCTCTCGGCCCACTGGCGGAATTGCCGCAGGATGAACTGGCGGTCGATCTCGGCCTCATCCGCCGGCGGGGTGTGCAGGACTTGATACGGGACGTCGAGCATCTCGCGCAGGGCGAAGTTGATTTCGCGCATCTGTTTCTCGGGTTTCCCCTTGATGGACTCTTGCAGGCCCTGGCGAAACCGCTCCAGGGTTTCGCGCCGCACGTCCACCACCTTGGCCGGCGGGAACAGCTTGGGCGCCCGCAGGAGGTCGGCGAGATCGGTTTCCAGCACCCCGACCCGGGCCTCGAGAAAGGACAGGCGGTTGGTCGACGGGTTGCTGCGCGCCGCATCCAGCTGCTTCTTGATGGCGGTGAAAAAAAACGAGGTGCCGCCGGTCACCCGGTCGCTCACCATCTCGTCGAACGACTGCCGGCTGACCGGGTTGTTGAACTGCTTCTGAAACTCGGGCGAGGAGCAGATGCCTTCGTAGACCTTGCCGCCGACCGTGAACTCGAAATCGACCTTGCCGCGGGGGAACTTGTAGTAGTTGAAGGCGAACGTGTAGCTGACGGCGGGGTCCGCGATCGGGCCCAGCTCGCTGTAGATGGGCACGATCGCCTTGAAGATGCGCTCGGGTGTGCCGACCGACTCGACCAGGCGCGGCGCCCACCACATGAGGCCCAGGTTGAGGGGCAGCGGGCTGCGGCCCTGCGGGTTCTTGTAGAAGTCCGGCACGAAATACTTCCACCAGGTGTTGACGCCGTTGATGAGCTGCGGCGCGTTCACCGGGGCAAACTTGTCGATGTTCTGGAAGATGTTGAAGCCGTCGATGGTGAGGCGCTTCGCGTAGGTGGAGACGATGCAGGCCGTCTTGCCGCGCTTGAGGATCTGCTTGAAGAACAGCACCGGCTCGAACGGCTTGCCCTTCTGCGGCCCGTCGCCCCGCCCGGGCTCCAAATCGATCTTGGAGACGTCGCTTTTCGGCTCGTTCCCCACGCCCGCGAAATCCAGCAGGTCGACATCGCGCAGGAACACCTTGAACGGGCTGTCCGCCAGATGCTCGGGGTTGAGGGGAACCACCAGCTCCCACACCAGCCCCTGCACGCAGCCAAAACGCTCGGCGGAATCCGCCAAACGCTGCGGGTAGGCCGGGCCGCAGCCGATGAGCACCACGCCGTTCTCCTCCCGCCAGCCCAGGCGGGCGATCGACTCGTAGACGATGCCCTCCTGGGTGTCCGCGGCGGGCGGGTGCGGCTCATAGTAGATCCGGCAGGCCTCCATGTTCAGGAAGATGGCCGCCGCCTCCAGCGAGGCCCAGACCGGCTGGCCCTTCCAGGCCTCCCGGCACAGGTCCAGCTCGGCGCGCGTGCGCCGGTGGAGCTTGGTCAGCACCTCGTAGCTGTCCCACAGGATGTCCGCGGCGAAATCGTCCACCACCTGCGGGCTGCTCAACAGCACGGGGTCGGCCAGCAGCGAGGCCAGGATGCTGTGCCAGTTGCCCTCGCCTTCCTCCATCAGCTTCTTGTAGCGCGGCAACTCGGCCACCACCAGGTCGTTGATGACTTCGCACAGATCGAACAACGCCTCGTAGGCCGCGCGGCTGGACCCGCGGGGCACGGCGGTCTGCCGGCGCTTGAATTTCACAATGCGCGACTCGAACTCGGAAATGGTCCACATCGTGGCGTCGCGCGTCTTCGACGGCCCGAGGCACTCCGTGTCATACCCGCGCGCCACGACCTGCAGCAGGTCCTTGGCCGCGATGAGATGCACGCCGACGGGGTGGCGCACGTCGCGCACCAGATGCAGGCCGTTCTCCGCCTGCTTCGGATCGGTGGTGCCGTAGACGAAGCGGCTCAGCGCCGAGGAGCCGTCCCACCCCTGATTGAATGGGTTGAGCACGTATTTGTTCATGTACGGCGGCGGCGAGAGTTCCGGCGCCATGAAAAACATGGGCGAACCGCCGGGCCAGTGGAGCGCCGAGCCGGTGCCGTCCACGCCCTCCTTGCGCTCGTAGGTGGCGTTCACGTCGATGTAGGCCGAGACGAGCGTGGACTTGCCGGTCTGCGACGGACCCCAGATCGCCACCGCGGGACGAGGCTGCCTGAGCGCCTCGTTGATCGCGCCGAGTTGCTGCTCGACGTCGTACAGTTTCTTCAGCCAAGTGCCGGTCGGAATCGCATAGTCATCGGCGCGTTTGCAGCCGTGCCGCCAGTACCATTCGATCAATTCCCGGGTGAAGGCTGTTTTCTCCATGGCCGCGCGGAAAGCAAACGGCGCTTGGTCTCCAATCGCAACACAGAAATCCGTGGAGCTACGATGGTTGTTTGATTTGCCCGCCATCCCGCGGCCGGACCGGCGGAGGTGCCAACGGCCCCGTGCGTCGAACGAAAAATCGTCCGTCGAACCCCGGCCACCGGCGCCGCCGATCCAGGATCGTGCCGCGCGTGATCAGGCGGGCGGGCGGTGCAGCAGTTGGTGCCAGAAGCCGGGCCGATCCGCGGCGGTGGTTTCCGCCGCCGCACCCGCCACCAAGGCGAGGATCACCGTGATGTTGTCGCGGCCGGAGGCCTGCTTCGCATCGGCGATGAGTTTCTGCGCGGCCGGCCGCACGTCGGCCGTGTGCCGCACGCCGGCGAGCACCCGGGCAATCTCGCGATCCCACAAGCCGTCGCTCAACCCGTCAGAGCAAAGCAGATAAACGTCGCCGGGCTGGATTTTCTCGGCGCCGGTGTCGGGTTTGAAGGTGTTGGCGGGATCGCCGAGACTCTGGTCGATCTGATTGCGCTGCGGATGCTGCCGCGCCTCCTTTTCGGTGATCTTGCCTTCCTGGCGCAGCCGCCCCACCGGCGAATGATCATGGCTGATCTGCCGCAGATGGCCGCGGCGGCAGACGTAAATGCGGCTGTCGCCGGCCTGGCCCCAGCACGCCGTCGCGGGGCCGGCAAAGCAGAGCAGGGAAAGGGTGGCGCCCATGCCGTCGAACCCGGGCTCCGTCGCCTTGGCCTTGATGGCTTGGTCGGCGGCATGCAGCGCGGCCAGAATGGCCGCTTGGGCGGACTCGGGCGACGTCAAGGCCGCCGCCCGACGCTCGAGCTCGGCCGAGATCTGATTCACGGCCATCTGGCTGGCCACCTCGCCGGCGTTGGCGCCGCCCACGCCGTCGCTCACGAGCAGAAGCACCGGAGCGGCCTGCACTCCGGCCGCCAGACAGAGCGGCGCCTCGCCGGTTTCCATCGAGCGACGCTCGCCGGGCAACTGCCCGACCCACCACGCATCCTCGTTGTTCTGCCGGCGAACCCCGATGTCGGTGAGTCCATCGATACACAGCGATATTGCGGCGTCCATCGGGGAGGTGATACCGCGAAAGCTACAGGACCCGGCCCGGCGTTCAATCCCGTTTGCACCGCGGGCCCGCCGACGAGCCGTCCCCTACATGGGTCTTGCGTCGATGGCGGGTGCGCTACTAAAAATACCGGTTCACCCCTCCCGCCCATGATGCCCTCCGCCCGCCGCCCCGTCCCGATCCGCACCTCCGTCGGTCTGGCCCTCCTCGCCCTCGCGCTGTTGGGAGGCTGCGCCACTCCCATCGCCCTGACCACCAACCCGCCGGGCGCAGCCGCGTTTGTCGACAACAAGAGCGTCGGTGTGACGCCGACCCAGGTGACGTTTGAGGGCAAGAAGGCGGTGCCGGTCGAGTTCCGCCTCGACGGTTACTTCACCGAGTCCTTCATCTACCAGCCCGATCCGGATCAGCACGCGATCAACATCCAACTCGCCCCGAAGACGCTGACCAAGTCCTATGATTTCACCTCCGCCCCCGCCGGTGCGACCGTCCGGATCGACGGGGAGCAGGTGGGCACAACGCCCTTGGCCACCGTGAAGGTGATTTTCACCCGGGACGACAAGAACAGCCCCTGGCAGGACAAGACGCTGGCCTTCGCCAGGTTAAATTATCAGACCGAGAGCGTGACGCTCAACGCGGCCAGCGATTCCGTGGCCCTGGTGAATCTGTCGCTCTTGAAAGACGAGCGGACTTACACTGTCACCACCACGACCACGGATGGCGCCGAGCTTAACGCGGAGGCCAGCGTGAACGGCACCGTCGTGGGACAGACGCCCCTGAAGCTGCCCCTCACGTTTCAGCGGCCCAACAAGCTTACCGCCTGGCCGCGATTCAACCTCATGGTGGACGTGCCGGCCAAGTACAAGCCCGCGACCGCCGTGATCGACTACAACCTGGGCCCGGTCATCTCGTTCAAGCTCCAGCCGATCACCGAGATCACCACCACCTTCTGCTATCCCGCGACCGTGATGTCGCCCACCGGGGCCGCCTTCAAAATGGCGCAAAGCAATGCGATCGCCATCCTGAACACCCGGGAGCCAGCCGAAATCGTCGCCGACCTGAAACCGATCACCAATTTCGCCCGCAAGGATCTGAAGGAAAGCGCCGCGACGCGCACCGACTCGATCAACTCGTTCTGCATCACGCCCGATGGCCAGCATGTGATCTTCGGCCTCACCATGCACGATGACCAGGGCAACTATTACTCCAACCTCTACATCAAGCAGGCCGATGATGCCGCCAGCGGCGTGGCCCAACTCACGCAGGGCGACCGCTACTGGGACGGCACGCCGGATATTGCCAACGACGGCAGCAATTACCTGGTCTTCGCCTCAAACCGCAGCGATCGCAACAAACCCGACATCTTTCGCGTCAGCCTCGTCGACAACCGCCTCTCCGGCGGGATTTCCCGGCTGACCAATGATGCCCGCTTCAATTTTGAGCCGACCTACGGCGACAGCAACCGCCAGCTGTTCTACTTGTCCGTCGAGCCGAATTTCCCGCTGGCGGATTCCCAGATCAGCAACGTCCGGTTCGACGGCTCGCTGCCCACCCAGCTCTCGACCAACGCCATCGAGGTCAATAATACGTTTGCCGACAAGGTCTTCTTCACCCGCGTCGACCCTGTAACCAAGACGAGGCAGCTCTACTCCATCACCGCGGATGGCAAGCTGGAGACTGCGCTCGTGAGTCAGGAGGGCTTTCACCAGTCCAATTGCTTCAATCCGGCCGTGAGTCCGGATGGCCGGCGCGTGCTGTTTGTCTCCGATCACGCCGTGGACGACCAGGGCCGCCGCAACAACGACATTTACGTCATTAACTCCGACGGAACGAACATGCAGGGCCTGACCGGGAACGGTTCCGACGACATCATGCCCGCGTGGTCGCCCTCGGAGGACGGGGTGATCTACTTCCTCTCCAACCGCGGCGGCGCCTACAACATCTGGCGGATGAAGCTGACCAGCACCGGCACCAAGTAGGAGGTGAATTCGGGCCGGCCCTGCCGGCGTGCTTCCGGACGGAGGCCGGATCCCGGGTGCCGCTGATGTTCGTGGTGGCCACGTCCAAGTCGGATCCAAGCGACCACCTCCAGCTCCTGGGACGGCTCTGCCGCCTTTTCAGGAGTCCGGCCGGCCCGGCCGCCCTCCTCGCCGCCACAACGGCCGCCGCGTTTGTCCAGGCCCTGATCGAACTAGAGACCCATGTGCGCGGCCCGCGCCTCCATTCGTCGGTCTGAAACCCGCTCTTGCTCCTCCACGCTGCGCCATGATCCGTGCCCTGATCTTCGATTTTGACGGCCTTATCATCGACACGGAAACCCCGCTGATCGACGCGTGGGCCGCGTTGCACGAACGCGCCGGGCTCGCCTATTCGCGCGCCGACGCCCATCGCCTGGTGGGCCACGTCGAGGTTGATTTCGACCCCTGGACGGCGTTTGGCCCCGCCGCCGATCGGTTGGCCCTCGACGAGCAACACCGCCGCCTCTCGCGCGAGCTGACGGCCCGCCAGCCAATCCTGCCGGGCGTGCTCGCCTGCCTGCAGGATGCCCGCGCGCGCGGCCTCAAGCTCGGCGTGGCCTCGAATTCCAGCCACCGGCACGTGGACGGCCATCTCGCCCGGCTCGGCCTGCGCGCGCTCTTTGACCTGACCTGCTGTCGCGACGACAACCTCGCCGTGAAACCCGCGCCCGACCTTTATCTGGCGGTCACCCGCCAGTTCGGTGTGGCCCCGGGCGAGGCCCTTGCCTTCGAGGATTCGACCGCCGGCACCCTGGCCGCCCGCCGCGCGGGTCTGTGGGTCGTCGCCGTGCCCAATCCTTCGACGCATGAACACGACTTCTCCGCCGCGCACGTCGTCGTGCGGTCATTGGCGGAGGTGCCGCTGGCGTCGTTGCTCGAGCGGTTCGGGGCCGCCGCTCCCGCCGCCTGAGGCGGCCGGGGCCTCAGGGCTTGTACTCGACCACCCGTCCGTTGGGCAGGCGCACCCGCAGGGGCTGGCCCTGCTTGAATTGGAGTTGGCGGTAGTTCTCGCCGGCGACCGGCACGAGGCGCTTGATGTATTTGTCTGGCCCCACGAGATCCTCATAGGTCGCGGTTTCCACGCCTTTTTCGAGGTAGAATTGTTCAGCGGCGGCGGCGAGCATGCGCAGATTGTTCAGGACCGCCTTTTCCTGCGCCGCCGCCCGCGTCTTCTGGAACGCCGGGATCGCCATCGCCGCGATGACACCGATCGTGACCGGGTTGTACACCGCCACCATCGCCACGTCCTGTTTGAGCGAGCGGTTCAAATGCGAGCGGATCAGGATGCCGTCGGGCAGATTGGTCCGCACGGAGATCAACGGCTGGTCCACGGCCGGCATCTGCATCGCGATCATCTTCAGGAGACGTTTCGTCTGCGGGAGGGCATTGGGATTCAGGTCGTCCAGCTGCCGCAGCCGGGCGAACAGACGCGGACTGCAGTAGGCCACGCCATTGCCTTCCGGCCCCACCGCCGCGAGGGCCCGCTGGTAGTCGGGGTTCTGGTCCAACCCGGCCTGGCGCTGCTGGCACTCGAGCAGGAACTGGCGGGAGGTGGCGACATAGAGAGCCGAGCCCTCCACCGCCAGCACCGGATGCAGGCTGGGAACCGGCAGCGGGGTCTTGAGCTCAAAAAGCTTCAGCGTGCCCGCCTCGGAATGCACGAAGTTGGGGGCCTTGGCCAGCGCACCTTCCAGCGCTTTGCCGACGCCGTCAATCCGCAGCAACAGCGAGAAATCCGGCACGGTGAACGGCTGCGCCCCCGGCAGCGTGATGTTTTTTTCCGGATCCACGCGCAGGATCATGACCGTGCGTCCCTTGAAGCTCTGGATGAGCTCCAGCACCGACAGCCCCGCCGGCTTGCCCGCCTCCCGGAGCTTGGCCTCCATCAGGTCCGCCATCGCGTCGCCGGCCACCCGCGCGACGACGGTTTTCACCGTCGTGTAGGCCGCGGCCAGATCGAGCTCGGTCTCGCTGTAGCCGTCGGCGTCCGCCGGCGCCAGCTTCGCATAGGCAAACGGCGCCGGGGCGCCGCCGAACATGCCCAGCAAGCCATGGCGTCCCTGAGGCGTGTAGAAGAAGACGCTGTTGCGGAAGCCGCCGGTGGCCGCCGGCACCGAGCTGAGGCCCAGGGCCTTGATGTCATTCAGGCCGAGGTCGGTGAAAAGCTTTTGATAATCCTGCTTCAGCACGGCCGCCATCACCGCGGGCTGGCCGGCGCTGGCGCTGTCGGCCAGGTTATGCAGCGTCGTGGCCAGCTTGAGAACGTCGCCGTCGACATCGGCATAAACATAAAGCGTGCCGCCGAGTTCGAGGTGGCGGTTGACCGCCTCGAAATGCCGGCTGCGTTCCGCCGGCGCCACCAGCGCCACGGCGGCGGCCGACTGCGGCTCGGCGTTGGCCGCTGGCGCCGCCGCTTTTTTGCTGCACCCCGCGCCAGCCAGTACCGCGACCAGCGCCCAACACCCCGCAATTTTTCGCATCATGGTCCATGACAGTTACAGCTGCAAGACGGGTTCGGAAAGCGGAAAATGGCCGCAATCGCGCGCCGGACCCCGCCCGCCAAAATCGGTCGACGCCGGCGCCGTTTGCCGGCAAACCAGACGGCGAAGCGAATGCAGGCGATCCCCCGCTACAATGTCCTCGGCGTCGGCATCTCCGCGCTTAACCTCACCACCGCGCGCGAGGCCGTGCTGGCCGCGTTGGCTGAGCAGAGAAAGGGATACGTGTGCACAGTCGATGCCCGCGTCGTGAACCTCGCCGCAGGGGATTCTAAGCTGCGTGCGCAGTTGAATGCCTCATTTCTAACGACGCCGGATGGCATGCCGCTCGTGTGGCTCGGGCGCTGGCAGGGACACCGCTCGGTTGGCCGCGTATATGGGCCAGACCTCATGCTAACGATGTGCGAGGCAACCGCCGTAACTGGTCACACCCACTTTTTCTACGGCGGAGTTCCAGAGGTCGCTGAAAGGCTGCGCAACGGCCTCACCCGCCGCTTTCCCGGCCTACGGGTTGTCGGTGCGAAAGCCCCGCCCTTCCGCCCCTTGACCACAGGCGAAGAAGCCGACCTCGTGAACCAAGTGACGGCAATTAAACCCGACCTTTTCTGGGTCGGGCTCAGTGTGCCAAATCGCGAACGCTTCATGGCGGAGTTTTTGCCCAGACTCGAGACCACGCTCATGATCGGCGTCGGTGCGGCCTTCGATTTGCTGGTCGGACGGATTCCGCAGGCGCCACGCTGGATGCAGCGCAGCGGCTTGGAGTGGTTGTTCCGGCTTTCCGTCGAACCGCGCCGGCTCGCCCCGCGCTATTTCCGGCACCTGCCGCTTTTCGTGCTGCGCGTGGCCGCACAGCTCAGCGGCATCAAGAAGTACGCTTTAACCACCGATGACACCGATGGTCCTGCATGAGCATTCTTCCGCCATGTCAATCCGTGTCATCGGCGGTTAGAATAATTTCCCCTGCCGCAGCGCGTCGCGTTTATCCGGGTTGAGCGTGCTCATCTCGAGCAGCCAGGCCGTCGACTTGTCCGCCACCGCCGGCTCCGCCGCCAGCCGGGCCAGCAGCAGCGCGCCGGCCAGCGCATCGTACAGGGCGGCGTGGAAGTGCCGGCGTTCCGCCGGGCAGCATGATGCCGCCAACTCCTGGAGCGATCCCGACAGGCCGCACGCCGCCACGAGATCCTCGAGCCTGCCGGACGGCAGCCGTGGAACCAGCTGCGCATACAGCGGCCCGGTGTCGACCCACGGTCCCCAGTCGGCGATCCGCCCGCCGGGCCGGGCGAAATCCGGCGAACTGCGCGGGTACGGCCAGACCGATTTCAAGAGCGAGTTTTCCATCGGCGAATAATGCGCCGCCAGCGGCCCGCGCTCCCGCAGGCCGGCAAAGTACTCCCAGTCGGCGGCCAACGGCGGCGCCGCCGCCGTGTCGGCCTCGTGCAGCCCGTGCACCGCCGCGTCCTCCGCGCGCACCGGACCCGTTGCGCGGCAGAGGCGGGTCTTGGTGTCGACGATCCGTCCCT
>CAZAFS010000003.1:0-20575 GCA_964484165.1 uncultured Opitutaceae bacterium
CGGACGATTATGTGCTGGCCACCGGCGTGGCCACGACCGTGCGGGACTTCGTCCGTATGGCCTTTGCCGCCCTGAACATGGAACTGGAGTTTGAATCCGCCGGGGGAGGGGAGTTTGGCCGTGATCGATTGACCGGGGAAGTTTTGGTTCGCATGGATCCGACCCTGTTCCGGCCGCTCGAGTCGCAGCGGCTCGTGGGGTGCGCGAAAAAGATCGAGCGGGCCATGGGTTGGAGGGCCCGGACTCTGGCTCCGGCGATTGCCGAGCACATGGCCCGCGCCGATTGGGACGCACAGACGAAACGATAAGCCTAAGGCTTGTGCCGCCACCTTTCATTACCACGGATTTCACAGATCTCACGGATGTCTTTTCCTCTTCCCCTTCCATCCGCGTAATCCGCGGTTACCGAATCGGGCGGAGAGATCTTCGACTTCCCTAGCTCCGGTTTTAGGATTCCAGTGCTTCAGGTTTTCAGCGTTTCTCCTATCCGGTTTCCGCTTTCCGGTATTGGGTTCCCGCTTTGCTCCTGGCCCTTTCCGTTGCCTCTGCGGCCTTCTGTAAATGGATTGGGCCGTCCTTTTCCCGATTTCCCGGCTTTCCACCTGCGGTTAGCTCCGTGCCGATTTCCTCATGTCCAAACTGACCATCAAAGCCGGCCAAGCTGAGAAACACTACGGGGCGGATCTGTGGCGCTATCGGGAATTGTTCTATTCCCTGGCCTGGCGCGACATCCTTGTCCGCTACAAGCAGACGGTGGTCGGGGGGCTCGGGCGATCGTGCGGCCGCTGATGATCACGATTAACATGACGGCGGTCTTCGGCAAGGTGGCCGGCCTTTCCTCTCAAGCGGGTGCCCCCTGTGCGATCATGGCCTTTGCGGCGATGTTGCCGTGACAGTTTTTGTGCACGCCAATTCGCGAAAGAGAATTGCAGACACCGAACGGTGGAACGTGGGGGCGGCGCTTAACGACGTTCCTGCCGCCGGGCGAAAATACGGCATTGTCAAGCGACGCCTCAACCGCCGACTGGATCGATACGGTTCAGCTTCCGACTCTGTGCGAGCGACTGTATGAGCGCGGCTGATTCCATAGTGCGCGAATCCGCCCAGGACTACGAAATCACGCTGCGCCCGGAAACGAGCTGGCTGAACCTGGAGCTGAAAAGCATCTGGCACTATCGCGACTTGCTGTCGCTGCTCGTGAGGCGGGATTTCGTCGCGAAATACAAACAGACGATCCTTGGTCCGCTCTGGTTCATCCTCCAGCCGCTGCTCATGACGCTGGTGTTCACCGTGATCTTCGGCAACGTGATCGGACTCTCTACGGACGGTCTGCCACCGCTGCTTTTCTATCTCTGCGGGCAACTCGGCTGGAATTATTTCGCGCAGAGTTTTTCAGCCAATTCCGGCGTGCTCGTGAGCAACGCCGGTTTATTCAGCAAAGTCTATTTTCCCCGGTTGGTGGTCCCGTTGGCCACGCTCATCTCCAACCTGTTTGCGTTCGCGGTGCAGGGGGCGACGTTCGTCGTGTTTTTTCTCTGGTATAAATATGCGCTGCGCGCAGGCGGTTTTGGTTTAAGCTGGCACGCGGTATTCCTGCCGCTCCTCGTCCTGCAGACGGCGGCACTGAGCCTCGGCACCGGCCTGCTGCTCTCAGCGCTAACGGCGAAATACCGGGATCTAATGCATGTTACCAGCCTGCTGGTGCAGATCTGGATGTATGCCACGCCGGTGATCTATCCGTTGTCAAAATTCCCGGTCAAATGGCAATGGCTCGCGGCCTGCAATCCGATGGCACCCGTCGTCGAGTCCTACCGGCTGATGCTCCTCGGCACGGGCACGGTGAAGCCGGAGCATCTGGCTTGTTCTGTCGGGATTACCATCGTCCTCCTCGTCGCCGGGCTGCTGCTTTTCGGCAAGGTGGAGAAGACGTTTGTGGACACGGTTTGACCACGGCAGTTGATTGTGCCGAATTTCCCTTGTCAGCACTTTGCCGTAATCGGCGGCGGCTTGGTGGGTCTTGCTACCGCCTACCGCCTGCTGCAGACCGCTTGCCTCGAGAGCGTTACGCTGTTGGAGAAAGATGCGCGCGTGGCTTCACAGCAGTCCACCCATAACAGCGGTGTGCTTCATTCCGGACTCTACTACAAGCCGGAGTCGGAAAAAGCCCGGCTCAGCGTGCAAGGGCTCGGGCAGTTGGTGGAATTTTGCCGACAACACGGCATCGCGCACGAAATCTGCGGCAAGATTGTCGTCGCCACGAATCCCGACGAGGCGGCGCGGTTGGAAGCGCTGTGGACGCGCGGTAACCAAAATGGACTGCGCGGTCTGCGGAAACTCCGGCGAGAGGAAATCCATGGAATTGAACCGGACGCCGCCGGAGTCGCAGCCGTCCACGTTCCGCAGGAGGGCATCGTCGAGTACCGTGCGGTGGCGGATGCGCTGGCGGCGGAGATTGTCCGTCTCGGCGGACGGGTGGCAGTCAACGCTCGCGTGACCGGCTTGGTGCGCGAGGATGGCCGTTGGCGGATCGAGACGGCGGCGGGCGAGTTCACCGCAGACCTTGTGATCAATTGCGGCGGCTTGCATTCGGACCGGCTTGTCAGGCTGGCCGGGCAACGGCCGGCCGCGCAGATTGTGCCCTTTCGGGGCGAATACTATCAGCTCAAGACGTCGCGGGCCAACCTGGTCCGCCATCTCATTTACCCTGTGCCCGATCCCAAGTTTCCGTTCCTCGGGGGTTCATTTTACGCGGCTCATTCACGGCGGCGTGGAGGCGGGTCCCAATGCGGTGCTCGCCTTCGCCCGCGAGGGCTACACGAAAACCACGCTCAATCTTCGCGATCTGGCCGGTGCACTCGCGTTCCCGGGATTGTGGCGATTTCTCGCGCGGTATCCGGGGATGTCGGCCTACGAGCTGTTTCGCTCGTTCAACCGGCGGGAATTCTGCCGGTCGCTGCAAAAGCTGGTGCCGGCGATCACGGAGGCGGACCTCGAACCCGGGCCCACGGGCGTCCGTGCGCAAGCGATGTGGCCCGATGGCCGGCTGGTGGAGGATTTTCATTTCGTGCGTGGCGACGGCATCCTCCATGTAGTGAACGCGCCATCTCCCGCGGCCACGGCTTCGCTGGCAATCGGCGAGCGCATCGTGGACGAGATCGCCCCGGCAAGGGCAACAACCATGGTTTCGACGTGAGCATCGCGAGGACCTCTGTAATGGTTCATTTTCGTGCAATTCGCTGGTGATCCTGAATGAGTAAGCCCATCATCGAAGTCCGCAATCTGTCCAAAAAATACACACTTGGCGCGATCGGCGCGACATCGCTGAAGGACGAGGTCGCTCGCCTTTGGCAAGGCGTATCGCAGAGGTTTAGAGGCCAGAAATCAGTGAGCAGGAGTCAGATGTCGGCTGGCCTCCGTCCTCCGTCCTCCGATTTCTGGGCTTTACGCGACGTCTCGTTTGAAGTGCAACCGGGTGACGTCGTCGGCATCATCGGGCGTAATGGGGCCGGGAAATCGACCCTGCTCAAGATTCTTTCGCGCATCACTCAGCAGACTTCCGGCGAGATCACGCTGCGCGGCCGAGTGGCGAGTCTGCTGGAAGTCGGCACCGGCTTTCATCCCGATCTCACCGGGCGGGAAAACATCTTTCTCAACGGCGCCATACTCGGTATGATCAAGTCGGAGATACGATCAAAGCTGGACGAAATCATTGCATTTGCCGAGGTTGAACAATTCATCGATACACCAGTAAAGCGCTATAGCAGTGGAATGTATGTGCGTCTTGCCTTTGCCGTCGCTGCGCATCTCGAGCCGGAGATTCTGATTGTGGATGAGGTGCTTGCGGTGGGCGATTTCGCCTTTCAGGAAAAGTGTTTGGGCAAGATGCAGGATGTGGCTGGCAGGCAGGGCCGAACGGTGCTTTTCGTCAGCCATAACATGAACGCGGTGCGCAGTCTATGTTCACGCACCATCGTTCTTCAGGAGGGCAAAATCGCGATTGCAGGGGAGACGCAAGGCGTGGTAGATCACTACCTCGCAGATCCTGGCAAGTGTCGGGGAATAGTCCGGTGGAATGATCCACGGCAGGCACCTGGCGACGAGAGCGTTCGCTTGAAGTCGGTCGCTGTTTACTGTGAAGGCATGGAACTTGGTCAGGTGGATATACAAAGAGACTTTAGAATCGCCGTCGAATACTGGGTGCTGCAGGCTGGCTGCCGGATTGTCCTATCGATTCACCTGCGCAACAGCCGGGATGAGGTGGTCATTACCACGGGAAATATGAGATCGGTGTCCGAGACCTACGACGAGTGGGTTGATAAACCTTATCCGCTAGGGGTGTATTGCTCGTCATGTGTCTATCCCGGGCGCCTGTTCAATGATGGCGTTTATCGGGTGACAGTTTATGTCAACGATACATCCGTTTCCCGGCACCATGCTCTCGAGAAAGATGTTCTTTCATTCGAGATTGTCGATACTGGTTTCATGAGAGAAGAATATCACGGTCCTTGGCTCGGTGCCCTCCGGATGAAACTACCATGGTCCACCGAGGTCGTGAGTAGTCTGTAAGGGTGCGCCGCTGTCATTTCACGTTCTGTAAAATGCCTGCCGCCCGGGTTTATACGCCAATTATACTCGCTGGAGGGTTGGGCACCCGCTTGGCCGGCGCGCTGCCGGATCTGCCAAAGGCGCTCGCACCGGTTCGCGGGAGGCCATTTATATCATTTCTGCTCGACGCACTGGCCCAAGCCAACTTCCAGGAAACGGTCATTTGCACGGGATATCGGGCGGGTATGATGGCGGATGCTTTGGGGGCACGGCATGGCAGGTTGCACCTGCGGTACGCAAAGGAGGAGACGCTCCATGGCACCGGCGGAGCGCTACGGTTTGCGGTCTCGGCGGTGCAATCGGCGTGGTGCCTGATTCTCAATGGGGATTCTTTTTGTGAGGTGGATTTCGCTGAATTCCTCGCGTGGCATGTGGGTCGGGCGGAACCGGTCGGACTGGTGCTGACCGAAGTGGGCGACGCCGGGCGCTACGGCCATGTAGCAGCGGATGCCGGGGGGCATATTCACGGCTTTCGGGAAAAAGATCCGGTCGCGGGAGGCGGCTGGATCAATGCCGGAATCTACAGCGTGCCGACCCGCCTGATCGAAACGCTGCCGGCCGGCCGGGTGCTGTCCCTGGAGCGGGAGGCTTTTCCCCGCTGGCTGACTCTGGGCATGGCGGGGTTTCGCTCGACGGGGGAGTTTATCGACATCGGAACGCCGGAAGGTTATCGAGCCGCCGAGGCGTTCTTCATCGCCCATACGGTCCCCGGGGGAATGGAATATCATGAGTAAGAACGTCCTCATCACCGGCATCACCGGGATGGTTGGCTCGCATCTGGCCGACTATCTTCTCGAACATACAGATTGGACGATATACGGGATGTGTCGCTGGCGGAGTCCGCTGGCCAACGTTGATCACCTGCTCGACCGTGCAAACCGTAAGGACCGGGTTCATTTCGTCTATGGCGACCTGTGCGACACGGTTTCATTGCAGAACGTGGTGACGGAAGCCCGCCCAGACTACGTTTTCCATCTCGCTGCACAGAGTTACCCCACAACGAGCTTCACCGCCCCGATCCAGACCTTGGACGTCAACATCCTCGGAACCGCTCGTTTGTTGGAGACGATTCGTCACCAGAGAGATTTGTCGCCGGTAATCCACGTTTGCGCGTCGTCGGAGGTTTTTGGGAGGGTGCCGCGCGAGAAGCTTCCCATCAACGAGGAATGCTCGTTCCATCCGGCATCACCCTATGCAATTTCAAAGACCGGCACCGATCTCATCGGACGATTCTATGCAGAGGCGTATGGCATGAAAATCATGACTACGCGGATGTTCACGCACACGGGCCCGCGCCGGGGCGATGTGTTCGCGGAGTCCAGCTTTGCCAAGCAGATTGCGATGATCGAAGCCGGGTTGCTGGAGCCGGTGGTCCGCGTGGGAAACCTAAATTCGCTGCGCACCTGGGCCGACGTCCGGGACGCCGTCCGCGCCTACTACCTTTTGGTGACGATCGATCCGATTCCCGGGGCGTATTACAACATCGGAGGCGTGTTTTCCTGCACGGTGGGAGAAATGCTGCAAAAGCTCGTTTCACTGTCCACAGTGGCGGATCGGATCAGGATTGAAATCGACCCCGGCCGGCTGCGGCCCTTGGATGCCGATTTGCAGGTGCCGGATACGACTAAATTCAACCGGCACACAGGCTGGGCCCCGATGATTCCATTCGAGACGACCATGAGTGATTTGCTCGATTACTGGCGCCAACAGGTCAAAAAGAGCCGGTTTCTGAGCCGCTGAACGCTTCCCGTCGCTCCTTCCATTTGCCATGCATCATTCGCCTTTATATGAAACCCTGTTCCGACAGGCGCTGTTGATCCGCCTTGTAGAGGAAAAAATCATCGAACTCTATCCGAGCGACCGGATCCAAAGCCCGGTGCACCTTTCTGTCGGCCAAGAGGCGGTGGCGGCGGGTGTTTGTCATGGTCTGCGAAAGGACGATTTGTTATTTGGTACCTATCGTAGCCACGCCTTCTACATCGCCAAAGGAGGCGATTTGAATCAGATGATGGCAGAGCTCTATGGCAAGATGACCGGATGTGGGGGAGGCAAAGCCGGCTCGATGCACCTCGCGTCTCCCGAAGTTGGTTTCATGGGCTCGTCGGCGGTTGTGGCCAGCACTATTCCTCACGCGGTTGGAGCAGCTTGGGCGGCAAAATTGCAGAGGAAAGACCAAGTGTCTGTCGCAGTATTTGGTGACGGAGCCACGGATGAAGGGGCCTACCATGAGTCTTTGAATTTTGCCTCCTTGCACCAAGTTCCCGTGCTTTTCGTTTGCGAGAACAACGGACTCGCGGTTCACACGGGTTTTCATCGACGCCAAGCCTATTCGATATTGGAGCATGCAAAAGTATACGGGCTACCTGTGGAACACATCGAGCGCGGATATGATTTCGTCGAGATTGCCGAGAAAGTGAGACCGTTGATTGAAAGAATCCGCACGGATGGGCGACCACGCTTTGTCGAAATCACTACGTTTCGCTACAAAGAGCACGTCGGCTCCGGCGATGATTTCGATGCTGGCTACCGTTCCACGGCTGCATTTGAAGCATGGAAAAGCAAGGATCCACTTTGCACCGATCTGGACACCGCGGCGAGATTCCTTCCTGGAATTCGCAGCGAGATTGAAGCTGCCGTCGAGTTCGCCGAGCGCAGCCCATGGCCCGGCCCAGAGGAATTACTGCTCGATGTGATCTGAAAAACCGTGAAGAAAGTTCGATGAACAACCAAGCGGATATCCTGCCTGCCGTCATGACCTATCGTGAGGCGCTTTGTAGAGCGATGCATGAGGCCTTGGCGGAGAACCCCAAGGCGATAATCATGGGGCAGGGTGTTGATGATCATAAAGGCATCTTTGGGACGACCCTGAACCTTCACAAGGAATTTGGATCAAACCGTGTTTTCGATCTTCCGCTGGCGGAAGAGGGAATGGCGGGCGTGGCCATCGGTGCGGCCTTGAACGGGCTCTATCCGATTCAAACCCACATCCGGACTGATTTCATCATGCTGGCGATGAACCAAATCGTAAATCTGGCGGCCAAATACCGCTATATGTTTGGTGGCAGATTCGAGGTGCCGCTGCTGATGCGGCTCGTGGTTGGCCGGAGTTGGGGTCAGGGTGCGCAGCATTCCCAGAGCTTTCAATCGCTGTTCGGCCACATTCCCGGGCTCACGGTGATCATGCCCGCTCATCCCGCGACTATTCTCGATTCCTACCGCTACGCGGTTAATCTGTGGCGTAATCCGGTGATTAGCATTGAGCATAGGCTCATGTATGATTTGCAGTTCAATGTGGACTCGCATCCGTGCGCGACGGGCAATCCCCTGGCGAGTTCATTTCTGGTGCGTCAAGGGACCGATGTCACCATCGTGGCAACGTCCATCATGGTCTTGGAAGCCGTGCGCGCGGCCGAGCACCTGCACCGCAGGGCGGGCATCGATTGCGAGGTGATCGATCTGCATTCCATTTCGCATCCGGATCGTCCGATGGTGCTCGCGAGCGTCCGCAAGACGGGACGGCTCCTGGTGGCGGACACCAGCTGGATGGCTTACGGAACGTGTGCCGAAGTGTGCCGTTGGATCGCGGAAGCCGAACCCGGCCTGCTCAAGCGTGCCGTCAAGACCGTCGGGATGGCGCCGGCCCCCTGTCCGACCGCGAAGACCCTCGAGGACCTGTATTATCCCAATCTCCAGACCTTGAGCCACGACATCGCGTGCCTGGTCACGGGAACACCCAACCACGGGATTGCGCTCCCGGACGAAAAATCGATGACCGACGTGTATAGGCGCTTCAAGGGACCGTTCTGATCCGACCGTGAGTCAATCGCCGGAAACATCGTCGCGGCCTCCACTAGAGCAACCCCGTCTGCTGTCGAGTGAGACCGTCTTTCGCACGCCCTACTTTTCCATTGCCCGCGAGTCCTTTCAGACGGCCGGGGTGGAGGCACGTTTGGATTACTACAAGCTCGAACGCCCCGATGGGCTGATCATGCTCGGATTGACGGAGGCCGGAGAGATAATCCTAGTGCGACAGTATCGGCCCGCGCTAAGGCAATTCACTCTGGAACTGCCCTGCGGCGCGGTCAATCCGGGGGAAATTCCGCTGGAGGCCGCGCAACGGGAATTCTATGAAGAAACCGGTTATCGGTGCGCGTTCGAACCGGTGGGCACGGGGCGAATCATGATGAATCGCGTAGCGGCTAGAGAATGGTGCTTCTTTGGTCGGGGGGCAGTGCGCGACCCGGATTTTGTCCGCACCGAGGCCATCGAGGTCAAACTCCTCAAAGTTGAGGAGTTTCGCGAGCGGGTGTTGTCTGGAGAGTTCGAACAACTCGCCACCTTGGGAACGATTCTTCTGACGCAATGGAAACTCGGGATGAGCCTGTTTGGATGAACGATAGACTTTCGAACATTGCGGCCAGCGAATTAAGAGATCAGGCTCTTTGGGTGAGGCGGCAGGTATTGACGATGATCGCCGCCGCCAAGAAGGGCCATATTGGGGGATCGCTCTCCTGCACCGACATATTGGTGACCCTCTATTTGGGGGGCGTGCTTAACGTTCGGCCGAGAGAACCTAACTGGGCCGATCGCGATCGTCTGATCTTTAGCAAGGGGCACGCGTGCGAGGCGTTTTATGCCACCCTAGCACGGGCTGGGTTCATCCCGACCGCCTGGCTGGCGACTTACGGGCAGGATGGAAGCAGGCTGGGTGGGCACCCCGATCATCTCCTGCCGGGGGTGGAGGTGAGTTCTGGTTCCCTCGGACACGGCTTGGGTCAGGGGGCAGGAATGGCCTATTCCGCGCGTCATCAAGGTCGGGATTCGCTTGCGGTCGTGATCCTTGGCGATGGCGAATGCTACGAGGGCTCCATATGGGAAGCCGCTCAGTTTGCGGCGCATCATCGGCTGGGCCGACTCGTTGCCCTCGTTGACCGCAATCGCGAAATCACCCTGGACGACACCGAAGACTGCAACCGTCATGAACCGTTTGCGGACAAATGGCGGGCGTTCGGTTGGGAGGTCCGGGAGTGCGACGGGCACGATTTCGATTCGATCCTCGGTGCGCTGGGAGACGTGAGGGGTCGGGCGTTGCGCAGCCAGCCGCTGTGCCTGATCGCCCGTACGATCAAGGGGAAAGGGATATCATTCATGGAGCAGGAAATCGGCTGGCATCATAACGTGCCGAAGGGCGAGCACCTGGCGGCCGCAAAGCGCGAACTTGGGCTCGACTAGGCTTCAATTATCCATGTCCTCTGCCCAATCAACTTCTCCCGGGGCGGGTGAGATTGACGTTCGCGATGCGTTCTTCGAGGAGGTATGCCGCCGGGCGTTGGCGGACCGGAAGATCATCGTCCTCACGGACGATCAGGGAGCCATGAGCCTCCAACAGCTGCGCCAGGAGCGGCCGGAACAATACATCAACGTCGGAATCGCGGAGCAAAATGTGATCGACGTCGCGGCCGGCATGGCGCTGGGCGGGATGCGGCCCATCGTATATGGTATCACAAATTTCGTCAGTCTGCGGTGCGCCGAGCAGATCAGCGTGAGTATGTGTCTGATGGATCTGCCGGTGACAATTGTGGCCTCCGGGGGCGGCCTCACCTACGCGAGCGACGGTCCGACCCACCACGCCACCCAGGATATTGCGCTGCTTCGTGCCATGCCCGGCATGACGATTTTCAACCCGGCGGACGCGATCGCGACGGCTGCCGCGGCCCGTGACTGTCTCGTGGCAATGCATCCCTGTTATGTCCGGATCGAAAAAGGCCGGCTGCCGCAGCTCTATGCCGAAAGCCACAAATTCAGCGAAGGCATGGAACTGCTGCGACCCGGCCACAACGTGCTGATCGTAAGCTCCGGGTTTTTGGTCCATACCGCCATGATGGTCGCCGGGATGGTCGGACAAAAGGGAATTGCCGCCGGCGTGCTGGATCTCTACCGGCCCAAGCCGGTTGACCTGACGAAACTTGCTGGAATCCTAGCGGCGGCCGAAAAGATCGTGGTAATCGAAGAGCAATCCCCCATGGGCGGTATTTTCAGTTTGGTCGCCGAAACGCTCGCGGAAACCGGCCTCGCGCGGCCCGTTAAGCGGTTCAGTCTCCCGGATGCTCCTTGTTATCATTATGGCTCGAGAGAATGGCTGCATCGGGAGATGTCGCTCAGCGCCGGGCAAATTGCAGACGCCATTTTGTCGCCTGCGCCGTAAATTATGGAGCCGCCACACCACAACCGCCGCATCAATGCGATTGCTGGCGCCGGTTGCCCGCTGTGGCGAGTGGTAGGCGGGAACTGAGACTATTCCGATGCGAACCATTTCCCTCGGTCGTTCGGAGATATCAGTTCCTGTAGTCGGGTTGGGCACGATGGGAATTGGGGGCTATTTCGACCCGGATCAGGGCCACGATCAGGAATTCACGGCCCGGCTACGACAGGGGATCGACTTGGGCGCCACCCTGGTAGACACGGCGGAAATCTACGGGGCGGGACACGCGGAAGAACTCGTTGGCGCGGCGGTCAAAGCCTGCCGCGAAAAGGTGGTGGTCGCCACGAAGTTTTCCCCAGAGCACAGCCAGTCTGCCGATGTCCTGAAAGCTGCCGAGGGCAGCCTGCGTCGGTTGAAGATGGAGGTCATCGATCTATATCAGACGCACTGGCCCAATCCATCGGTTCCGTTTGAGGAAACGATCGGGGCGCTCAGGCGTCTCCTGGATGCCGGCAAGGTTCGCACGGTCGGCCTCAGCAATGCCAGCGTTCGCCAATGGAAACAGGCGCAGGCAGCTTTCGGGCCGCATGAAATCGTATCGTTCCAGCAGCAATACAATCTTGCCGACCGATTTGTCGAAACCACGTTGCTGCCCGTATGCCAGCAGGAGGGCCTAGTCCTGATTGCCTACAGTCCGCTATTGGAAGGCAAAATTGCACCGGATGATCCACGCCGGCGGCAACTCGAGACGCTCGCCCATGGGCTCAATGTGACGGTGGGCCAGGTCGTGCTCGCGTGGCTATTGCGGCATCCCACGGTTGTCGTGATACCGAAAGCGGCCAATCCGATCCACTTGAAGGAAAACATCGCCGCGTCGGCCCTGACGCTCGACGGGGAGGCAGTCCGGCTGATCGACGAACTTTATGCGCCGCGAATCATGGAACTTGTTCCAGGCCAGATCGACGTGGAGGACGCGGCGGGGCGGCAGGTCTACAAGACTCTGGCGGAAGCCTTGGAGAATCCGGCCAGGATGAGCCCTAGTCCGCGAGAACTGGCGGAGGAGTTTGTCGCGGGCGAGCCGTTCCGGCCGATCAAGGTCCGCCGAACGCCCGGCGACGAAGGCACATACACCCTCGTTGAGGGTCGGCTTCGCTACTGGGCTTGGGTGATCGCCCACGGCAACCAAAGATCCATCGCTTGCACCCTGGTCTGATATCGTTGATTGCGCGCTATGGATAACCCAATACTGGATAGAATGACCTTTGCCCGGCTTGTCGGGTCAAACGTTGAGCAAGTTCCTCAAGAATGTGCTGAGTTGCTGCAATCAGCCGATTTTTCCTTCACCGAACTCGATCGGGAAGGCCGGGACCAATGCCTGTTGATCATATTGAAACGAATATTCGACTACAATATTCCCCCGTCAGGAGAAAAAAGACAGAGTCAATGGGAAGCAGGTTGGCGCGAAAATCTCGTGGCGTTTCGCGACCATCCCTCCGATTTTGAAAGCCTCACGCCGAAATACTATCGCACCACTCCGGCGGTTCGCTTTTCCGGACGACTGGTCAAACCGCGGAGCCCCATATTTGAACATAATCTCTTTCGGTTGATACGTTCGTTTGTTACGAACACGTTTTTGGTCAACCAACCAATTGCGGCGATCTACGAATTTGGCTGCGGTCCGTGTCACAATCTAGCCTATCTTGCGGGAAAAATGCCGAATTTGCCCATAGTCGGGCTCGACTGGGCAACGTCGTCCCAAGAGATCGCCAAGCTACTCCAGGTGCATCATTTTAATAACGTTCAGGGCCGGCATTTTGATTTCTTTCATCCCGATCACGGTTCGAATTTGCTTCCGGGTAGTGCGGTGGTGACCTTCGGTGCATTCGAGCAGCTCGGAGAAGGATTCAAACCGATGCTTGACTACTTGCTGAAGCAAGAACCCGCAATCGTGGTTAACATTGAACCTGTGAACGAGTTCTACGACCCCTCGGGATTGCTCGATTATCTTGGACTGGCCTATCACCGAAAAAGAAATTATCTGAGCGGCTATTATACAACGCTGTCGTCTTTGTTGGCCGCGGGAACGATAAAGACGCTCCACGCTCACCGAGTTCCCGTCGGTGGACTTTTTCACGAGGGTTGGAACATTCTGGCGTGGACGGCCTAATGAGCCACTGTGCGTTGTGTTGTCCAACTTCTATAATCACCAATTGCCATGAATGACGCGAAGCAAATCAAACACTATTCAAGCCGGGCCGAAGATGAACACCGGGGGTCGCTTGCCGGATTGCTTCGCTCGTCGCCCATTCCGGATGACCAGCTGCTTTCGAATCTGGGCCTGTATCTGGAATCCAAGAACCTATCCCGGCTGCTGTTTCTCGACACTCTTTATCGGCAGGTCGTTGGGGTCCAAGGGGTCGTGTTCGAGTTTGGCACGCGCTGGGGCCAGAACACCGCCGTGTTTTCCGCGCTGCGGGGCATCTACGAGCCGTTCAACCGGCACCGCAAGCTGGTCGCCTTTGACACCTTCTCCGGGTTTCCGTCGATTCATCCCAAGGACGGGGGGAGCGACCTCATGAAAAAGGGCCAGCTCGCCCTGACGGAAAACTATGAGCGATATCTGGAGCAAGTGCTGGCGGCCCACGAAAAGCTCAACCCGCTGGATCACCTCAAGAAATTCGAACTGCGCAAGGGCGACGCGGTGGTGGAGATCGAGCGTTACCTGGCCCAGCACCCGCACACGATCGTGGCGATGGCCTATTTCGATTTCGACCTGTATGAACCGACCAAGAAATGCCTTGAAGCCATCCGTCCGCGGCTGACGAAAGGAAGCGTGGTCGGATTTGACGAACTCAATGACCCCGATTCGCCGGGAGAAACCCATGCGCTCATGGAGGTGTTCGGGCTTAACAACATTCGGCTGCAACGACCACCTCACGCCTCACGCGTCTCCTATTTCATTGTCGAATAAGACATAGCCCACCTCATGAGGACCTGTTCCACCCTTCGATTTGATTCAAGTGCGCTGGTCGGAAAAACCACGGTGGTAACTGGCGGCACCGGACTGATTGGACGCGCGGTTGTCGATCAACTCTGCGCCGCCGGAGCAAGTGTTCGGATCGTGTCCCTCGACCGATTGGTGGTCGATCAGCGTGCGGTACATGTCTTCGGGGACCTGTCGGATTTTGAATTCTGCAAGAATCTTCTTAGCGGTGTCGACTACGTCTGTCACCTCGCCGGGGTCAAAGGGTCGATCGACGTGACCAAGTCAAAGCCGGCAAGTTTCTTTGTGCCGTTACTCCAGATGAATACCAACGTGCTCGAGGCGGCGCGAATGGCCAAAGTGAGAGGGCTGGTCTACACTAGCTCGATCGGCGCGTATCCCAGCGCCGAGGTTTTCGTCGAACGCGAGGTGCTCGATAGCGAACCTCCGATGGATATGTTCCCCGGCTGGGCGAAACGCATGGCGGAAATGCAAATTCAAGCCTATCAAATCCAGTATGGGCTGAGCAACTTCGCGATTGTGCGGCCGTGCAATGTCTACGGGCCGGGCGACAACTTCGATCCGGCCAACGCGATGGTCATTCCATCGCTCATGGCCCGGATCGCGGCGGGCGATAGTCCGCTGGTGGTTTGGGGCGATGGCACCGCGGTGAGGGACTTCGCCTACAGCGACGATGTGGCGGAGGGCATCATCCTGGCGCTGCTCAAAGGGACCGCAGGTCGCTACGTCAACCTCGGCAGCGGACGCGGTGTCAGCATCCGGGAGCTCGTCGAAACCTTGAGCCGGGTGACCCCGTTCGAATATCGATTTGACGCGACAAAATCCGGGGGCTTTCGCAAGCGCGTCATGGATATTTCACTCGCGCGACGAATGCTCGGCTACGAGCCGAAGACCTCGTTGGAGGAGGGCCTGCGCATGACTTGGAACTGGTATCAATCGAATCGGGAGGAATATAAGCTGAGGAAGAATTACTTTGCGGACGCTCCGCCGGCCGTCGGCTGAACGCGACTCCTTTGCCAACCCACCATGTCACAACTCAACGTCGCCAAGTCCACCCTTGATGGGGTCCTCAAAATCACTCCACCCACGGTATTCGAGGATTTTCGCGGCTGGTATGTGGAAACTTATAACCGGGAAATCTACCAAGCTGCCGGGATTGCTGTCGATTTCCTCCAGGACGACATTTCGGTGTCGCACCGCCATGTGCTCCGCGGCATTCACGGCGACCAGAAGACTTGGAAGTTGATTAGCTGCCTGAGCGGACAGTTCTACCTCGTGGTCATCAACTGGGATCCGCAGTCTCCCCAATACCGGCACTGGGAAGGTTTCACCCTTTCCGAGCACAACCGGCTGCAAATTCTGATTCCGCCGAAGTTTGGCAACGGGCACGTCGTCATCAGCGAACGGGCGATCTTCCACTATAAACAGAATACGGCCTATGACCGGGCGGGACAATTCACGCTGACGTGGAACGATCCAGCCCTGAAAATCTGGTGGCCGGTAAAAACCCCGATGGTCTCAGCCCGGGACCAGGGCGTTTAGCCGGCACGATTTTTTGCAGACTATGGAACTTACCGGCAACAATATTCTGGTGACAGGTGGCGCAGGATTCATTGGGTCGAACCTGATTCCGCGGTTGGTTGCCGCCGGTGCCCAAGTGCGGGCGACGCTCTTTCACCGGGATCCGCCTCAGCCCGTGGCTGGAGCGGAGTATGTCCGGGCCGATCTCGAGAATGCCAAGGATTGTGCGCGTGCTTGCGAAGGCATCGAGTGGGTGGTGCTGACGGCGGCGAATAGCAGCGGTGCTGCCGTGATGGCGTCGACCCCCTTGGTCCATCTGGTCCCGAATCTGGTGATGAATGCCCGGATGCTGGAGGCCGCCTACACCGCGGGCGTGAAAAAGGTGCTGTTTCTGAGCAGCAACACAGTCTACCCGCTCACCGATTTCCCGGTGAAGGAATCCGACGCCGGTTTCGAATTCTACGAAAGCTATCATATCGTCGGCTGGATGAAGCGGTTTTCCGAGATCATGTGCGAGATGTATGGCACGCGCATCCGCCAGCCGATGGCCACCCTAGTGCTGCGGCCGGGAAACATTTACGGACCTTACGACAAGTTCGATTGGAAAAGGTCGAAAGTCGTCGCAGCTTTGATCCGCAAGGTCGTCGAGCGCCAGGACCCGATCGAGGTGTGGGGCGACGGGCACGATCTGAAGGATTTTATCTACGTTGCCGACGTCGTTGACGCCATACTCCTGGCGCTGGTCCGGCTCGATTCGTTTGCGACGCTTAATATCGCTTCCGGCAGGCCGGTGACGATCCGCGAAATGCTCGCCACTTTGCTCAAAATCGAAGACCTGGCGCACACCCAGATTCGCTACGACGTCTCGAAGCCGACGATGATCCCCAAACGGTTGATCGATATTTCGAGGGCTGCGGCGGTGCTCGGATTTGCGCCCAAGGTTTCGCTCGAGGACGGATTGCGCCGGACTTTGGCCTGGTATCGCGACCAAGGGCACCGTCTGGTGGAAGACCAATGATCATCACACGCACGCCCTTTCGAATCTCGTTCTTTGGCGGAGGGACCGACTACCCGGCCTACTATCACGAGCACGGCGGACTGGCGTTGAGTGCCACCATCAACCGATACTGTTATATTACCTGCCGCAAGTTACCGCCGTTCTTTGATTTTCGCTACCGATTGCGCTATTCGAGCATGCAATTGGCCAAGACGCTGGACGAAATCGAGCACCCTTCGATTCGGGAGTGCATACGTTTTATGGGCGTCGAGGACGGGCTTGAAGTCACCCATACCGGCGATATTCCGGCCATGTCCGGCATTGGTTCGTCATCGGCATTTACCGTCGGCTTGCTCCACGCGCTTCACGCCTTGAAAGGAGAAATGGTCACGCGCCGGCGGCTGCTCTTCGACGCCATTCAAGTCGAGCAGAACATCCTCAAGGAGAACGTTGGCTCGCAAGACCAGACGGCGGCGGCATTCGGCGGACTTAATCGCATTCGCTTCGGCGGGGCTGAGGAAGTCTTTGTCGAACCGCTGATCATGGATGCGAGCCGGCGGCTAGAACTGCAGAATTCGCTGTTTCTTTATTTTACCGGTTTTTCCCGCCTGGCGAGCGAAATTACCCGGGAGCAGATTCGGCTGATTCCAGAGAAACTGACCGAGTTGAAGCAAATGAAGGAAATGGTCGACGAGGGCATTGCGATTCTGCACGACAGACAACGGCCGCTCGAGGACTTCGGCCGGCTGTTGCATGAATCATGGAAACTGAAACGGTCGCTCAGTTCGAGCATCACGAACGACAACCTCGACGCAATCTATGAGGCCGGGTTGAAAGCGGGCGCCACCGGGGGAAAAATCTGCGGCGCCGGCGGCGGAGGATTCATGTTGTTTTACGTGGTGCCTGACCGACAGCCAGAGTTTCGGGAGAAGATGAAGCACCTGCTTCAGGTTCCATTCCGGTTCGACACTTTGGGGTCTCACATCGTTTTTTACTCCACCTGAAGGCCGTTGGCCGAAGGCGCGAGCCTACAACGCAAGATTCACTACTTTTAGAGAAGACCGTTGCTGACGTATCCCTATCCTGGGCTGGTTTTCCCAGATACCGCATGCACACAGCTCGCGAGTGGTCTGGGCGTCCGTAGTATGGCATGCGGCCCATGGTAACAGGTAGAGATCCTCTGGAGAATTGCGTCAGATTGTCCGTCAAAATTATGCCTAGAGTTCCTGGCAGATGTCCATGCGACGTCCTCGAGCTCACCCATTGGGTCACATGCTGCGAAGGCTTTGGAAACGTACAAACTGTGCTTGTAACATACTGGTATACAAAAGTATGAGAGATACCTCCCAGTCGGGCGCCTCCAAGCTGTTGTCGATATGCATGTTTGGCCGGGACGACGACTACATGCCGGACTTCAAATACCGCATTACCACTACTATCAATTACATTGCCCGCAGTCTAGAGATATTGGGTCGTCTTGGGGATGTAGAAATCGTGGTCACGGATTGGGCGAGCGACGTGCCCATGGCGCAGTCGCTGATGTTCTCCCCGGCGGCTGGAAGAATTTGTCGCTTTGTTTATGTGCCACCGGCACTAGCTGCTGAGGTCAACAAGAAGAGCACGGGGATCCATGTTGCATTGGCGTTGAACGCCGCGCTGCGACGAGCTCAGGGTGAGTTTCTTCTCGTTTCTGGGGCGGATACGTTAGCCTCTCAACACGCTTTGCAGACGTTACTAAACGTCCTGGATGGTACGCAGGCGCTCCCGGTCCGGGTTGAAGCCACGCTTATGCTCCTTCCGCGGTATCAAGTTCCGTGGCAGTTCGTTCAGCGGCAGCCGGGGCTCGAGGAATGGGAGCATTACCTATTCCTTAATACAGGTGAACTCAATTACGAAAAGGACGATACGCTCGGCGTCTGCAGTGGTGCGGGAGGCCTGGTGATGCATAAAGAGTTGTGGCAAAGAACCCGTGGTATCGACGAAAAGTATGGCGGATGGGGATTCAACGATATCGATCTGGGGTTGCGTATCTCGCAGGTCTGTCCATGGGTGGCGTTATCGAGTGTCGGTATCAACCTGTATCACATGGAACACCCCCCGGTTGATCGGCGGGTTAGCGCGGTTCGAAACGAGAATCCGAGAGATTATAACCGCCAAATAGAAGTCAACCGTGAGAACTGGGGCCTTGGAGCCCATAATCTAGAGGAACAGCGCGTCAACGTAAGTTCTGCGGCGCGCCAAAGTTCAGCCGAGGGGATGCAAGAACGACAGATCGACGGTCCTGAATCACCAGACTCCCAGGAGGCGATGCTCGCTCAGCTCAAGAGTAAGCGTATAGGTGACCACGTTTGCTATTGCTTAGGCGCATTCCCAAGAGACTATGTCCGATACTTAGAGGTTGAGGCGCTTTGCTTTTTAGCCTGGCACAGCCTTACTCGCTTTCCGCGGACTTACCTTGAATTTGGGTTCGGGAAAGGATGCGCGGCCGCGGTCGTAGCTGGCGCGAACCCCGCCGTAGAAGTATATGGGTTCGACGATTGGGAGGGGGTCATCTCAGATCGCACTGATGTTGTCGAGATTTGCGGAATGCTTCGTCACTCTTTCGGGCATTTCGCGTACCAGCGCTTCATGAACGGCGATATTCAGACGGCGGTCGAAAGGCTCAGAAAATCATTCGTCGGTAACTTCGTCGTGGATCTCGCCTTTGTGCGGGGAAATACCCTTGGCAAGTCATTGGGCACTCAAGTCGAGGATCTTCTCGGAAATCTGGCACCTGGGGGCGCTTTGGTGGTTACAATGGAGCCACCCGGGATATTGGAGGCATTGTGGCCAGAATGGCACAAACAGCACCCGCATTGCAGTCTTTTTGTGAGTAACAGCCGCAATACCGGAATGATACTCGCCGGAACCGCGGGTCCACTGACCGCCAGCGCCTCTTCCCCTATACGTTGTGAATTCGATACTAGGCCGCTGTTGCGCCGACTGGGGTTTGGCCGTTTGGCTAGAGTAGATAGAGCTCTCAGTTTGATTAGACGGGCATTCAGAGGTCTGTGCCAACCCTTGCGGTACTGGGAATTTGTGACAATGGTTGTTCGTCATGTCCGATGCAAGTATAGTTGATCACATAAGCTCTCCAGGAAGCTGAATATTGGCGCTGCACTTGACCGGACTGTCGCATGCATAGCAGAGAAAGTTTCCGAGGCCCTTCATGAAGTTGTCGATCATTGTTCCCGCCTACAACCGTGCGCGCACAATCGGGATGACGCTGATGAGCCTTGTTCGGCAGGATTTGCCGGCGGACGCCTACGAGATCATTGTCGTCGATAACAACTCAAAGGATGCCACCGCAGACGTAGTCCGAAAGGTCCAGACGGAGAGTCCCGTGTTGATCCGCTACCACCTGGAGCGGCGACAGGGCGTGCATTACGCCCGCAACTGGGCCGCGGTCCATGCACGGGGAGACATTCTCTATTACACGGACGACGACATGTTGGCGGATCCGGGCATGCTGCGGGAACTGCTGAAGCTCTTCGCCATGGATGAAACACTGGGAACGGCGAGCGGACGGGTATTGCCAAAGTGGGAGGTTCCACCTCCCACGTGGGTCCTGGCATTCTGCCAGAATGGTCTGCTCAGCCTGCAATTGCGGCCGGAGGAGCTGATCATCTCAGCGGACGACATGGGCGTGTATAGCTGCCACCAGGCAATCCGGAGAAACGTCCTGCTGGAGTGCGGTGGCTTCAATCCTGAGAACACGGGTGGCGAGTGGGTGGGGGACGGCGAGACGGGCCTGTGTCTCAGAATTCGCGCGCGGGGTTACAAATTTGGCTATACGGCTAAGGCGATCACCTACCACCTCATTCCCCCCGAACGAATGACGCAGACCTATCTGAACCGCCGGTTCATGAACCAAGGCTATGCCGACACCTACACGTGGTTTCGAGCCGAGCGGCCATCACCTGAGCGACTGAGAAGAGAGCACCTCGTGGCTGCCTGCCGGGCGGCGGCCGAGGCGGTGCCAATGATGTTGCGCCGATTGCTCCGTCGCAAAGGGTGGCGTCTGCGCCGGGCCCAAATGAGTTACCACAACGCGCGTTCGAAATATTGTGCCCGCCTGCAGCGCGACCCCGCGTGGCGCGAATTCGTGTTGAAAGACAACTGGATTGACGAAACGCCCGCCTTGGCGGTCTCCCCCGACGAGCAGCTTTGCAGATGAAAAACGCGATTGCTGGCGGGATTACAGGCC
>CAZAFS010000003.1:20675-40056 GCA_964484165.1 uncultured Opitutaceae bacterium
AACTGATCAAATCGATGATGGCACGCCTGGGGGGCCTGATGTTCAATCAATTTCGTCCCCCACCCCCCCCGGACGAGCGGTGTTCGCCGGCAATGAAGATTGCGCAGTCGGGGGCTATCGCCCAACTGCAGGCGCTGGCCCAGGAGGGGAGGTTGCCCAGGCTTGCGGCTTGCGGATTCCGTGTGTTTTCCCAGTTTGAAGAGGATGGATATCTTCTCTATTTGGCCGCGGTGTTTGATCTTCCCAAGTTGTTTGTCGATATCGGCGCATCGGATGGAATTAACAGCAACTGCGCAAATCTGGCGCTGAACCTCGACTGGCACGGGTTGTTCATCGAGGGCAATCCGGCAAAGGTTGCTCGCGGCGAACAATTCTATGCCGCACATCCGGACACCTGGCTTTACCCGCCGCTTTTCAAACAGGCGATGGTCACCCGCGAGAACATCAACCAACTGATCGAGGGTTCTCGAATTCGTGGCCGCATCGGGATCGTCTCGATCGACATCGACGGGAATGACTACTGGATTTGGGATGCGGTGAATGTCGTGCAGCCGGCAATCGTCATCATCGAGACCCGCGTCGAATTCGGAATGCGGAATATCGTGGTGCCTTACGACGCCAACTACGCTTACCCTGGAAAGCACCCCGACTATTTTGGCGCCTCGCCGGTCGCTATGACGCGGCTCGCTCGCCGGAAAGGCTACCGGCTGGTCGGCGCTAATCGGTTCGGATTCAACTTGATCTTTGCGCGGAACGATCTGCCCGAAAGCTGCGTGCCGGAAGTGCCGCTCGAAAGCGTCCTGCAACACCCACGTTTCGCGGAACGACTATCGTTATTCAACGAGACTAGCGGCTTCGCCTATGTCACACCCGATCCTTGAAGCGCTGAAGAAATCCACCTCTCTCCATGATTGAACAAATCGAGCACGGCGGCCTCCTACTCGCCCTGATCGTGTCCCACCGCTTCGAGAAACCGGGCATCACGTTTTTCACGCCCAACGACCTCTCCCAGCAGCTCGCCTACATGCACCACCCGCAGGGCAAGATCATCGAGCCCCACATGCACAATCCGGTCGCCCGCGAGGTGCAATACACCCAGGAAACCCTCATCATTAAACGCGGAAAACTCCGCGTCGATTTTTACGATCGCGATCGCAATTACCTCGAAAGCCGGACGCTTACAGACGGCGATGTAATCCTTCTCGTCCAAGGCGGCCACGGCTTCGAAGTCCTCGAGGAACTAGAAATGTTCGAAGTGAAACAAGGCCCCTACACCGGTGATCACGACAAGACGCGGTTCGTCCCCGAGCCGCGCGCGCAGCCATGAATGACGACGTTTTTCAGCGCTACAGCGCCTACTACGATCTTCTCTATCGTGACAAGGATTACGCAGCCGAGGCGGACTATGCGTCGCGGACTTTGCGCGCCGCCAGTCCGCGCACGAGCACTCTCCTAGAGTTCGGCTCCGGCACGGGCCGGCATGGCCGCCTGTTGGCCCGGCAGGGCTTCCAGGTCTTCGGCGTGGAACGGAGCGCCTCCATGGTGGCGGTCGCCCGTGCCCCCTCGGTCCTCCCCGGCTCCGGGCCCGCCGCGGCGCCCGGCGAGGGAAGCTTCGACTGCAGGCAGGGCGACATTCGCACGGTGAGACTGGACCGCACCTTCGATGCGGTCCTCTCGCTCTTCCATGTGGTCAGCTACCAGTCCGCCAATGCGGACGCGCTACAGACGTTCGCGAATGCCGCCCGCCATCTCCAGCCGGGAGGCCGGTTCTTCTTCGATGTCTGGCACGGACCGGCGGTGCTCCGAGAACGGCCCGCTGTGCGAGTGAA
The DNA here is from genome assembly GCA_964484165.1 of uncultured Opitutaceae bacterium. Classification (GTDB taxonomy): domain Bacteria; phylum Verrucomicrobiota; class Verrucomicrobiia; order Opitutales; family Opitutaceae; genus Fen-1467. The sequence goes on from CAZAFS010000003.1 coordinate 22,505, forward strand.
ACGCCTGGAGGATGCCACGACCCGCCTGACCCGCATTGCCGAGCCTGAATTGGATGTCGCCGCCAGCGTGGTCACGGTGCGGTATACGATGCTGGCCGAGAACCGTGCCGACGGCCGGTTGGTCACCTTCCGGGAGGAGCACCGCATGCGCTACTTTTTCCCGACCGAGATCGAGCTGCTGGCCGGTCAGACTGGCTTCACGGTGGAACGGACCGAGGAGTTTCTCACGGGCCGGCCACCGGCGGAGAGCACCTGGGGCGTGGCCTACCTGCTGCGCAAATCCGACTGAGGCGTCCATGCCCTCCGACTTCATTCCAGTGAACGAGCCGCTGCTCGACGGTAACGAAAAGAAGTATTTGGCCGAGTGCATCGACGGCGGCTGGATTTCATCCGAAGGCCCGTTCGTCCAGCGCCTCGAACAGGGCATGGCCGCCCGGGTTGGGCGGAAACACGGCATCGCCGTCTGCAACGGCTCAGCCGCGCTCGATGTCGCCGTCGCGGCGCTGCGCCTGGGACCGGGCGACGAGGTGATCCTGCCGACCTTCACCATCATTTCCTGCGCCGCCGCCGTCGTCCGTGCCGGGGCGACACCGGTGGTGCTCGACGCCGATCCGCGCACCTGGAACATGGACGCGAATCAGGTCGCCCACTGCATCACCGCGCGCACCCGCGCGATCATGGTCGTGCATATCTACGGCCTGCCGGTGGATATGGAGCCGATTCTAGCGCTCGCCGAAAAACACGGACTTCGCATCATCGAAGACGCCGCAGAGGTGATCGGGCAAACCTATCGCGGCCGACCCTGCGGCGGTTTTGGCGACATCAGCACGTTGAGTTTTTATCCCAACAAGCACGTCACAACCGGCGAAGGCGGGATGGTGCTCACCGACGACGACATGCTCGCGGACCGCTGCCGCTCGCTGCGCAACCTTTGCTTTCAGAAAAAACGATTCGTGCACGAAGAACTCGGCTGGAATTTCCGCATGTCCAACGTCCAAGCCGCGCTCGGGGTCGCGCAGTTGGCGCGATGCGACGAATTCGTCGCGCGAAAACGTCGCATGGGCGCGGCCTATACCGAACTCCTCAAAGGCACGCCCGGGCTCGAACTGGCGCTCGTGAAGACCGACTACGCCGAAAATATCTACTGGGTTTACGGCATCGTGTTGGGCGACGAGGTGCCGTTTGACGCCGAGGAGGCGATGAAGCGGCTGACGGCACAAGGCGTGGGGACGCGGCCGTTCTTCTGGCCAATGCACGAACAGCCGGTGTTGCGCAAAATGGGGCTGTTCGTCGACGTCAAATGTCCGGTGGCCGAACGCCTGGCCCGCCGCGGCTTCTACATTCCGAGCGGTCTCGGTCTGTCGGACGCCGACCTAGCGAGGTCGGCCCAAGCGGTGAAGACACTGTTAAACGCTTTTGGCTGATCGACCCCTCTTGATGTCCAGCAAGCAACCTCCTACGGCGCGAGCCTTGTTCATCTATCTGCCGTACGTTCCAGATCGCGCGAGATTGGACACGATGCCGTTCGCAAAGAACGCAGTTCGGATGCTGGCGGATAGCAAAGTCAGCGTTACGGTCTGCCTCTGGGAACACGCAGGCTGCAACTATCGGGAACTGGAGGCCAATGGCGCGGTGGAAATCTTGTATTTCAAGAATCCGGATCTGTCGATCCGCCTGTCGCGTTTGATCGCGCGGATCTTCAAGTGGTGGTTTGTGGAGCCGTATGCCTTTTTGCTGCAGATCATCTTCGCGCGGTTCGGCCGTTATGACTATATTTGCGCGGTGGGCCAGCGCGGTATTGTCGTAGGCCAGGCGTTTCAACGGCTTTCCGGCGGCCGGCTGTTGTATTTCAATGACGAGTTTCCCAGCGGCGTCGCGTTCCTGTGGGAGGCAAAGCCTTGGGCGCGAGCCGAAAAAGTGGCGGTGCGTAGGGCCCACGGCATTGCGGTTCCGGATGCTTGCCGTGCCCGTCGCCTGTTTGACGAACTGGAGCTCACGCCGGGTCGGATAAAGACCTATGTTCTGCCAAATGCGCCACTGCTTCGAGATGGGGTGGTTCCGCGATATTGGCGCGAGCAGCTTGAGATCGATCCCGGCAAGAAAGTCGTCTTGCATGCGGGCTCGGTCGGCGACTGGGTGCAGATTCCCGAAATCCTTTCCACGATCCGCAACTGGCCGTCGGATTGCGCGCTGGTGATCCATTCCCGCGCAGGTGACGACGGCATCGCCTATGAGAAATCGCTGTCGCACCTGCGAGATGAAAAGCGGATATTCTGGAGCAGGTCCAAACTGGAGGAGGAGGAGTTGAATTCGCTGATGAGCACTACGCACTGCACGCTGGCGCTTTACCGCAATTTGGGACCCAACTTGGAACTGGTGGGCATGTCGTCGGGGAAGATCATGCGCAGCATCGTCTTGGGCGTGCCGGTGATCGCGACGCGTTTTCCATCTCTGAGCTTTATCGAAGAACACGGATTGGGGGTTTTGGTGACACACCCGGCGGAGATAGCCGGGGCCGTTGAGGCGGTGATGGCGAGAAACGAGGAATTGCGACAAAATTGTCTCCGTTTTCGGGAAACGCACGCGGACTATCGCAAGCACTGGGCCATTTTTTGGCGGGAACAACAAACGGCCGCCACGTAGTCGTGGCCGGATGATGCTGAGTGAGTCTTTTGATTTATACGCACGGTGGGGGTCGTTTTGGGAATCAAGTCCTTAACTACGCCCATCTGCTGGCGTTCGCCCAAGAACAGCGGGGTACGATCGGACTGCTCAACGTCGCGTTTTGGCCCTATGCAGAGTTTTGCACGGGCACCGCCCGGAACCCCTTTTGTGTCTCTCACACCGGAGCCGCTCTGCCGCAGCTTCTCCGACCTTTCTCCGGCTTGCGCGGATGGGGGGGCGACGGCGCCGGTTATTCAAGCGAAACCCACAACCGGAACCGGATCCATTTCTTCTTCAACCGCCTGCCCCGCTGTGGCAGCATTTATGCGCCCGTTTACAGAGAGCACGGTGAATTCTTCGATCTTGCGGAACCCGGTTTCGTCGCTGCGGTCCGCGGCAATCGGGTGACGTGTCTCGCCGGCTGGCCGGTGCGACAGTGGCAGCTACTGGCGAAACACGAAGGAGCGGTCAGGAACTTCCTGACTTTCGCGGACCAGTTTGCGAAACCAGCGCGCGCCTTCATCGAAAGAGTGCGGCAGTCCCATGACTTTTTGGTGGGCGTGTTGATTCGACGCGATGACTACACGCGCGAGCCGCAGAGGAAACAGTTCAACTGTACCATCGCGCAGTATCTCCAGGCGATCGCCGGGGCGTTCGCGATTTACGGCGGACGCGCGCCGTGCGCCGTGATCGCGTCCGATGAACCGCAGGAGGCGGCGCGTTTTTCCGCAATCCCCTTCCAATTCACCACCGGGATGAAAGGCAATGCCGGCCACTATCTGGAGAGCTTGATCGAACTCTCGCTTTGTGACGTGATTATTTCGGTGCCGTCAACCTTTACGGCGTGGGCGAGCTATGCTGGGATGGTGCCCCTGATTCCTTTGAGCGTGGACAGCCGCCAGCTGCGGTCGGCGGACGCCGTCGCACCCTCGCTTGAGGCGATGCGACAGCATGCGCTTCTCCGGCAGGTTATTGTCTGACCAGATGCTCCCTTCAGGCAGACTGCGAGCAGGATTTGTCAGGCGCTTGAACAATGCAGCTCTGCAATTCCGTGCAAGCCCGCTCAGGCGCGGACGGGGAAAGCTCATCCGAGACTTGCGATCGGAGGTAAAGGGCATTCCGAGTGCGTCCGCCGTGAAAAACTCCGTGGTGCATGAATTCTGGGCGAGCACGCAAGAGTCGATCTGTCGTCGGATTTTGAGATCGAATTTTTGCAGGTGCCTTCGATGGCCCGAAATCATGGGGACCATGCCTGTTGGGGAAACCGACTGGGCTTCCGGCCAAATTGCCGTCATGCAGTTCGACCGGCAATGGAGGGACCGCTGGCTGCCGGCGGCCCGTGCGCATCCACTCGGGCTGCCATTGCCGTTCAAGCTGGTGCCGGGCACCAGCGCAAATTCCATCCATACCGTCCATCACCTCTTTGAGTTTCAGCAGCGGACGGGATTCGCCGCGGAACGTGTGCACCGGGTGATTGAGTTTGAAGGAGGCTACGGCTGCATGTGCCTAACTTTGCATCAACTCGGTTTTCATGGAGCCCATTATGTCTGGCGACGGCCGGCTATCGTGTCATCGCTCTTTCTCGCAACCCATACGCTGCGGTCGACGTGCCACCGGCTTGACCGCTCTGGCGCGTGGCCACAGTCTTTGCCGGCTAATATCACACCCAATCCTCCTGCCACGTTACCGGCCTGTGGCGGAGCTCTCCGCGCATGACGTGTTGTATGAACTCGCCGAAGACCGGATGATATGAAAGAACCCTCGGCCAGACATATTGGAGCCACTGGTCTGCCCAAGACACGCCCATGACCCCGGTCGCCTTGTTTGCCTATTTTCGGGCCGCGCATCTCAAACGGACACTGGGAGGATTGAAGCAAAACCGGGTGGAGCGGATTTACGCCTTCTGCGACGCTGCGAAATCGCCGGAACTGGCAGCCCAAGTCGACGAAGTCCGAAAGTTGGTGCGGGCGATCGACTGGTGCGAGGTGACCATCGTCGAGCGTGGTGAGAATCTCGGCCTGGGGCGGTCGGTCCGGGCGGGGGTGACGCAAGTGCTGCGCGAACATCCGACTGTCGTCGTGGTGGAAGACGACATTGTATTCCGCCCTGGAGCCATGGCCTATGTCGAGGCTGCGATGGAGCATTATTTCCCGAATCCGAAAGTCATGACCATCTCGATGTGGAGCCATCCCGCTCTGGTGCCGGCCGGGGCGACTGCGGGTTTCTTTTCCCGCCGCTTCATCTGTTGGGGCTGGGCGACGACGCGCGAGGCGTGGGCCAGCTATCAAGAGAGTCCGTGGGAACTCTGCGAGCGGGTTCGGCAGGCGGGTGGCCGGCCGGAAGAGTGGGGCAACGATCTGCTTCGCATGGCGCGCGATGCGGACCGGCTCAATTTGTGGTATGTCGGGTATGTTTTTTGCCACCTGCTGAACCAGGGCCTCTCCTTTGTGCCCGCTGAATCCCTGACCGTGAACATCGGGGTCGATGGGAGCGGAGAGAATTCGCAGCCGGGATCCGTGCAGAACGAAGCTTTGTTGGGGCTGCCCGCGAAACTGCCGAAGCGTTGGCCGGAGATCACCCTGGAGGCGCGATCCGGGCCGGCTTTCGTCCGGTATTTTGGTGATCCGGTGCCGAATTTGGCGCAACGCGCCCGCATTGTGCTGGGCCGTTGGCGGCAGCGGGTAACGAAACATCCGTAGGAAATATTTTCTCTTGTTGAAAGAACTCATCCGCCCTTGGTTGCAGTCGTGGTGGTTTGCGGGTTGCACCATCAGTCGCAGTGCCTTTGTGCAGCGCCAATGCCAGCTCGCACCCGGTGCGATCATCGGGGACCGGGTGGTGCTCAAGGGCTGCAATCTGGGCCGAAATGTGCGGGTGGGCCGGGGCAGCGTGGTGCTTGACAGCACGATCGGTGACAATGTGCGCATTGCGGCAAACTGCCGGATTGCGAATGCAAGCATCGGCCAGTTCAGCTACGTGGCGGAAAACGCCCGGATAAGCCAGGCGGGCATCGGCGCTTTTTGTGCTCTGGGTCCGGATTTGCTCTGCGGTTATGGGGAGCATCCGATGGAGCATTTTTCGATCTCGCCGTCATTTTATTCGACCGCGGTGCCGCCGGCCGCCTCGTTCCATCATGATCCCTCCTTTGCGGAGAGGAGCCCAATCACCATCGGGAGCGACGTATGGCTTGGCGCACGGGTGTTTGTGCGCGACGGGATCAGCATCGGCCATGGTGTGGTGGCCGGCGCCGGCGCGGTCATCGTCCACAATCTGGAACCCTATTCCCTGGCGGGGGGCGTGCCCGCGCGCCTTATCCGGTTTCGTGGCAGTGAACCGTTGCGTAACTGCCTGCTGGAGTCGGCCTGGTGGAACTGGAGCGAGGCCAGATTGAAAAAATACGGACCGGCCCTTTGGGGTAAAACGCTCGAGCAGCCGGACGAAATAGCTGCGGTTTTGCGGGAGGCGATTTCAGACAATGTCCGATAAGGCATGTCTCCCAATGGTGGGGTTGAACGACGGGTGCCAGACATGGCCGGCTTTTGCGGCTGCCGCGGCCGGCCTTCTTGCGCTGTAGGCATCATATGCTCTGCCCCACGAAAGACGAGCTACCCCTACCTCCTGTCGGCAGGAAAGGCTGGCCGTGGACGGAGGAGATGCCGACCGCGGCGGCGCAGCCCCCCAGTGGCGGTAGCTGGCCGAAGATCACGGTCGTCACGCCGTCGTTCAACCAGGGTCGATTTATCGAGGAGACCATCAGGTCGGTGTTGCTGCAGAGCTATCCGAATCTGGAATACTTCGTGATCGATGGCGGCAGTTCGGACGAGACCGTCGGCATCCTGAAAAAATACGAACCCTGGCTGAGCTACTGGGTGAGCGAAAAGGATCAGGGGCAGGCCCACGCGATCAACAAAGGCTTCGCGCGCGCCGCGGGCGATTGGATCGCGTGGCAGAATTCGGACGACTTCTATTACCCGGGGGCCCTGCACGCCGTCGGCTGCGCAGCCATGAGAAACGCGGACGCCGACGTGGTGTATGGCGATAAAGATTATGTCGACCAGGCTGGTGGGTTTCTGTTTACTGCCCGCGCGAAGGATCCGCACGAGCTGGGGAACATGATCCCGTGGCCATGCGTGAACAGTGAAGTGACCTTATTCCGGCGGCGGCTTTTCGCCGCGGAGGGCTTTCGGGTCAACGAGCAGCGTCGGCACTACATGGATTACGAATTATTTCTGGACCTGCTGTTCGCGGGAAAACGTTTTGTCCACGCGCCGGGCGTTCGGGCGGGATTTCGCCAGCATCCGGCGGCGAAGTCCTCATCGCAGGCGGACGTGGCACAGAAGGAGGAGTTCGAGATTCACCGGCGAATCTATCGGCAGCCGGGAGTGTCGCCCGCCGTGCGCGGCAAAGCCTTCGAGGCGCTTCTCAACGACTGCCGCAATGACTTTGGTCATTTCCGGCTCCGGCTGCTCCGTGCACATGTGGGCGAATTGAGACAAATGGTGGGTTCGAGTCACTCGCTGCCTCAGGATCTGGTGTGGAGATACCTCGCCTCTTTCGCCGGGGAACCGTTGCTCCGATTGATCAAGGACGGGTTCGGCATATTCCGTTCTCACCGCCAACCGACCGAACATGAGAAATAGGATGACAGATTAGGGATTTCCTACAACCAAGCGTGAAAAACGGGGGAAAGGCGATCTACCGGCTTTATTAGGAGAGATTGAAGGAGACCGTGCAGGTGGAAATGATACCGACCTCCGGCGAAACTGCTCAGTGGCTCATCGACATCTATGTGCCGAAATCACTCAAGCTCGCAGAACACCTCAAGGCGGCCAACCTCGAGCGCGGCCGATCTATCCTTCGATCAGCCGACAGAAAATCGATCCCCTCGAGGGCAATTTTCCGGTGTTGGAGGATTATTGCTTCCGCGGTCTGTGGCTGCATCTTTCATGGAACTCTCTGTCGGGGAAATCGGGGCTGCTTGTGACGGTATTGGCGCCTGCCACGTGCGAGGCTGATCTTCGATGCGAACCGCGTTGATGAGGCTGGGTTGCAAGGTGCTCGGGCCGCAGCGCTTCGAAAAGGCTCTGCATCGGGGCTGTGCGTCCACCGTCGGGCGCCGGGTTCTACATCTTGGCGCCTTCGTGCATTCCTATTGTGTTTCGCGACCTTCGCCGCAAATCCGCGCGGCGGCGCTGCGCGGCTACACGTTTTACGTCAACATTTGCGAGTCCATCGGTTACACGCACTACTTTTTTCAGGAGGACTACGTGCCGCGCTGGCTCCATCCAGCGATCGCGCGGAGCGCGGTGTTTCTCGATGTCGGCGCGAACATGGGCAGTTGGACCATGAGTGCGCTCTCGTTGATGCCGCCCGCCGGCCGGGTGTTCGCGATTGAATGCAACCCCCAGAACGCGGCCCTGATCCGCCGGTCACTGGCGGCCAACGGCAGCGAGAGGCGGGTCGAGGTGGTCGAATACGCGGTGGCGGATCAGGATGGGCTGAAAATGCGCTTCCACGTTTCGGAGGACACGGTCAACTCCGGTCGCTCTTGGCTGGTGCGGGACAGTTATGAAAAGAGCAGTTCCGACATCAGCATCGAGACTATCACGCTCGACACGTTTGCGGATCGCCACGAGCTGGGTGCGATTGATTTCATGAAGATGGATATCGAGCGGGCGGAGGACCTCGCCTTGAAGGGTTTCGCCCGGCACCTGCGGGACGGCTTCCCCCATTTGATCTTCATCGAGCTTGCCCTTGGCGGAGAAGCGCACCGAGTGCTGATGGACCACGGCTATCGGGGATTGCAGTGGGACGGCATGCGACTTCAGCCGATCGAGGCAGGGAAAGGGGACGACGACCGGTGCGTCGATATCTTAGCCATCTCGCCCACTGTGCCGACGCGCTTACTTGAAGTGCTGCCCGGGTCTGAGTGATCTTGGGCGCGGAGCCCTGTGCCAAAGCCAAGGAAACTCTTCAGTGCCATTTACAGCTGTTTGCCGTTGATCCGGGAACTACGTGAATTGGTCTGCATGCATTGTTGATTGGACGATCAGGTTCGTACCATCGAAGTCGCCACGATGATCGACATGTGGGGCAAGAAGATCGCCATTCCGGAATTGCGCCATGCGAACCTGCTGGTTGAGACGCATGAGTTCGCCGCGCCGGGCGTGATCCAGCGGCTGCGCGACGCGTTTGGCGCGTCGCACGACATCGAAGAAATCCCGAATCGCGGCCGAGCTGCGAAGGGCATCCCTTTCAGGATTTTCGGCTCGCTTTCGCGCTGGATGCTGCACGCCGGTTCCGATCAGCGCGGGCCACCGGGCAGCCAACTCTGGATGGTCATGATCCCGAAAGCGTCTCGCGCGTGAAGAACCGTCTCATCCGCAAGCTGTTTACGAGACCGACGCTGTGGTGGGACACACGCCGGCCGCGAAGCCCGCGCGAACTGCTGCCGTCCGCATCGGAAAGATGAAAGCGTAACGGTGCCTGTCTCCTGTCTGTCGACTCTGACCCGATCAGCCCCCGATTTCCCCATGCTGGATAAACTCCATGGACATTTTCGGTGCCTCCGGAACGCGCAGCGCCTTGCCGTGCCCTACCACCGGCGCCGCGGTTTCGCCATGCCCGCCGAGATCACGATCGGCGAGAAGAAGATTCCGCTCGTGTACCCGCAGGAGGCGGGAACGGGATTCATCTTTCTGGAATGCCTGATCGACGATGTCTATGGGCTGGCGGAGCTGGAGCCGCAGGTGGCGAAGGTCGCGGATATCGGCGCCAACCTGGGCTTCTTTTCCCTCGCGGCGCGGTCCTACCTGCCGGAGGCCGACATTCACGCGTACGAGCCGAACCTGAGGACGTTCCGATATCTTTCCGCCAACGGGGACGCTGCGGACATCACGGTGTTCCAGGAAGCGGTGGGAGGGCAGGAGGGCATGGTGGGCCTCGAGGACCCGGACGAAACCGGCCACGCTCGGACCTCCTCAGCGATTTCAAGCGGAGGAGGCGTTCACCAAGTGACCTTGGCGACAGTCGCCGAGCGGTTGGGCGGAAGGATCGATCTCGCCAAGATCGACTGCGAAGGGGCGGAGTGGCAGTTGTTCGCGGACCCCGCCCCCTGGTCCAGGATTCAAGAGGTGCGGATGGAATATCATCTTTGGGGCGGTCATTCGTTCGAAGAGGTGGCGCGGTTCTTCGTGTCAGTTGGCTTCGACATCATACGCCACGAGCCTGGGCCCGAAATCGGAGTCGTCTGGTGTCGCAACCCGAACTACGCCGGCTAGCCGCCCGGCCCTGAACGAAACTCATGCAGCCGCTGACATTCAAGCAGATGACGCGGGGGTGGCCGTGGTAAAAGACCACGGCGCCCTCGCGTTCTCGGCGCTCAAGATCCGCTTGATCCGAAAACTCGTCACCAAGCCGCGTTGGTGGTGGGACCGCTATCGACCGTATCCCATCAGGCAGCGGGTGTTTCAGTTGCCTCCATTGGCGGTGGCCGAAGAGGCGGACTGCACCCTGGCGGTGCTGACGACGCCGCAGTCCATCGCGAATGCCGCCTGGACCGCCTATACGTTTCTTCGAGAATTGGGCGCCTGTGTGCGGCTGAGCCTCGTCCTCGACGGACGGTGGCCGGCGGCCGGAGCGGCGAGGCTGCGGCAGTTGTTTCCTCGGGTGGAGTTATTGGAGACGGCTGCACTTGTGGCGCAACTGGCGTCGGCGTGTCCGATGGTCAACGAGCTCGCGAAATATCATGCGATGGGGCGCAAGCTGGGGGCGATCTTGAGCCTGCAGCGCGGCGGGCATCTGCTCTACTGCGATGACGACGTCCTCGCGCTGTCCGAGATTCCGGAACTGAAGAGCGAGATTCTGCGGGGATCGCCGCGGGGGCTCTACATGCAGGACCAAGGGCTCCAACTGCAGCACGAACCCTCATTGATGCGGGTGGTGCGGGAATTGCGGCTGCCACTTGCGGAGACGATCAACGTCGGCGTGCTGCTCATCCCGCGCAACAGCCTGGACCTCGAGGTTGCGGGGCGGCTGCTCGGGCGGGCGGGACGGATTGACACGTGGTTTCCCGACACCGTCGTGTTGTCGGTGCTCATGGCGCTGCAAAACGCATCCCCGCTGCCCCCCGCCGAGTATCTGGTGTCCACGCAAGGCCAGTTCTGGTTCGAGGGAACGGTCGACTACTCGGCGGTGCGCGTGCGCCATTTCGTCGGTCCGGTCCGGCACCTGATGTATTCGGAGGGCATGCCGCTTTCCCTTCACCGCCTGAACCTGACGCGCTCCCATGGCCCGGCGACAACGATTCCGACGGTGGGATCTACCGACAAACGAAACAAGTGAGACTGGAACGTATCATCTCGCTGGCGAATGTGACGGTACGGCACCGTTTCCTTGCGATGGAGCGATCCCTGCGGGCTGTGGGCTGCGACCTGCCGCTGGATGTGATTCCCTATGACGACCGCCGATTCGATCTCCCGCCGAATTCATCATGGCTTGAGGATGCCGAGTTCTTCGCGTTCCTCGCGCGCGAAGGCGCCCGGCCGGTTTCGCGGAAATACCTTTGCCTGACCCGCAGCAACTACCAGTTCGTCGATGCGGACGTGGTGTTCCTCCGCGATCCGCGCGAGGTCCTGGCGCCAGTCGAAGGTTTCGTGATCTCCTGCGTGCACTGGCGGGATCCGCACCATGTTTTGACACCGGAACTGGAAGCAATGCTGCGCCGCCGCACAACAGTTTGGCGGCAATGGTTATTCAACTCCGGCCAATTCGCATGCGATCGGGCGCTATATTCGGTCACGTCATTGCAGGCGGCTCTGCTCGAACCTGCCTCTCTAACCACGGCTCTCCAAAACCCTTATCACGAGCAGCCTGGAATGAACTGGCTCGTACTTCGAACCGGTGTTGCGGTCACCAGCCTGATGCTCCAACCCCACTTGATGGAATCCACCTGGGCAGGCGATTACCCCGGCGACTACTTGTCCTATTGGAAGAATCCCAGGACGAGACCCTACCTGATTCATTGGGCCGGGCTGGGAAACCGGGAGGACCGGCCGATCGACCGCCTGTATCTTGAGTTTCTGACCCAGGAGGAACAGCGTCAATGGCGGGAACAGCGGGATACGCGCCACCGGCGCAGCCGTCGACTCGGCACGCGCATGCGGGGATGGGCGGTGCGTTTTCGCAAAGGGCTTAGGGCATTTGCCAAAGCGTGGAGCGAATAACTGTGGGCATGGACGAAAGCAATCGTTGACTCGTATCGCTTGTATTTCCCCGAGTCTGCCTCCCCAGCCGGGCGGCGTGGGAGACTATGTGCAACATTTGGTCAATCATTGGCCGGATGCGTCGGCGGCGTGGTCGTTTCTGATTGCACAGCCGGGTGGGCGGACGGAGGGGAGTGAACGCCAAACCGGTGCTCCCGTGGCAACGCTGGCGGCTGGCGCCGCTGATTTCACCCGACAGCTCGAAGCAGCGGCGAGCAGTACGATTCATCTTCACTATGTAAGCTTTGGCTACGATGCGAACGGCTGCCCGGAATGGCTGGTTGACGGACTTGAGCGTTGGAAACGCGCGGCAGGCGGGCGGCAGCTCTTTGTTTTTTTTCACGAACTCAGTACCATGGTGCCGCCTTGGAAACGGATGTTTTGGAGCCAGCCGCGCCAGCGCGCGATCATCCGAAGACTGACGGCTGCCGCTGATGCCTGCGCCACAAACTGTCCGGCTTTCCTCAGACGCCTGATTCGTGACTTCGGCGCGGATCCGACGCGGTTGATGATGACGCCGGTGGGCCCGAACCTCGAAGCGCCTGACGGGTTTGAGCGCCGCCGGACCGGACCGCCCAAGCCGCCTTATCATCTACTCATCTTCGGGCTTCCCGGCAGCCGCCATCGCACGCTTCACGCCCACCGGCATTTGCTCAGAATTTTGAACGAGCGCGGGCAACTGGGATCCGTGCATCTCGCCGGACACCTGGCGGGCGTGCGGGACACTCAGACGGCACAGAAGGTCATTGGCCGGGGATCGACGGTGCTCCAGACGCATCCCGATCTGGATGCAGAAGCCTTCGCGCATCTGGCGAACGCAGTGGATTTCTCGCTTTTGTGGTACTGGCCCGAAATTTTAGGAAAATCGAGTGTGTTTGCGGTCAATTCGGTCTTCGGCATCCCCTCGATCATTGTCGAGCGTGGCCCGCGTGAGAGCGGGTTCCTGCCGGAGCCAAACTGCTACGTGTGCCCCCGGAGCGGAACCGGGCTGCGAAGGTTCATCGAGCGACTTTCCGATGCCGCGGCCCTCGTCGAGGTCACTCGTTGCCTCGGCCAGCTGACAAAAGACACGTTGTCGTGGCCGGCTATTGCCGTCCGGCTCTTTCTACACTTCAGATGACTCCAACCCACGATGCCCCCCGGTTTCCCACCTTGCTGGATAAGCCGGAGTATTTCTTCCAGCCGATCCGGCTGCTGCGAAGACTCTGCGATCTGGCGTTCGTTCGAACGGCAAAGCAAGGAAAGGTGCGGTTGCCGTGGGGCGGGGAGATCGAGGCAATGCCGGGCGATTCCATCGACCGGGTGCTGCATCGTTCCGGTGTGTTCGATCTCATTGTCATGGAGACTCTCTGGCGGCTGGCGCAATCCGGTTCGATCGCGGTCGATTGCGGAGCCAACATAGGCTACATGAGCGGTCTGCTGGCGCGGAGGTTGGCTCGAAAGGGAACCGACTGATGACCAATGGTCGAAAACGAATTGCGCTTTTCACCTGCTATAGCCCGGAGATTGGCGGCGGCGGAGCCAATCTGCGCAGCCTGATTCCGCAGTTGGTCGATGTGGAGGTGAACTGGTTTTATCTAGGTTCTAACCTATCGAGTTGGCCCAACGCCGTAGGTCTTGGCCGATCCCTGATGGGCGGCCCGGCGTATAGAGACTTGGTGCTGTCGCCAATGCTCTGGCTTGGTCTCGCTGATCGTTGGCTGGCTCCCATTGCCAAGCGGATTTTGCAGCAAGGCTTCGACGGGCACTGGGTGGTGGCCATGAACGAGGGCATTCTGATCGGCTCCCGGTTGGCTGAGCATGCTCCCGAAATTCCTTTGCATGTCTCAGTGCAAGACGACCAAGAATTCGGGATGTTCGGGCGATCGAAGCGCTATCGTTGGCTGGCGCGGCTGACGCGCGCGCCGTTTCGCCGGCTGATGAGGCGGGCGACGTCGATCGACGTGACGAGTGACAGCATGCAGCGTTACTACGAGCACACGCTGGGCGTGGCCTCGGTGGTCGTTCATCCGTTCGTCGCGGGGCTGCCGGCAGCGTTGCCGCGCGCCGCAGCGGGGGAGACGCTCACGGTGGGCCATATCGGGAGCATATATTCCAGCGCGACGCTCGCCGCGTTCTTGCGCGTTCTGGTCGCGTATGCGCGAAAAAAACAACGAGCGCTGCGTCTGATCTTCATCGGCCAGAGTCGGCATCTCGAACGGGTGCGGCTCCATGCTCCTGAAGCGGATGTCGTGTTCGAGCCGAGCCTGGCGGAAGCGACTGCGGTGCGGCGGCTGATGGTATGCGATTTCGTATACGCGATGTATCCGTTTGATCGCGCTTCCGAAGTGTTTAGCCGCACGAGCCTGCCGACCAAGCTCGCCACCTATGTGCAGGCGCAGCGCCCCATTTTGGGACACGCGCCGGAATCCAGCACCTTGGCTGCTTTTCTGCGCGAACATCCGGTGGGTGTCATCGCGGCGAGCGAGGCGCCGGAGGAAATTGCCCGCGCGCTCGAGGTGGTTTCCGCGCTCGCCGTGCCCGCCGGGGCGTGGGAGCGCGTTCGCCACGAGGTCTATGGCCATGGCAACGTGGAGCGTTTACACCGTTGCCTTTTGGACTGACGTTTCAGCTTCTTGACCAGACTGACAAGTGTGGAAGAAAGCTAGTCATCCACAATCGACACCGGCGGCATGCGATTTGCCTTGAAGGTCTGAAATGAATACTCCGCGCCTTAACGTGTCCGATTCAATTTTTGCCGGGTGCTTCGAGCAATGCGATGATGCGGCGTTTGCGGCTCTGCCTCAGCCCGCCTTGGAGTTCCTCGTTTCCTTAGCTGGTTCAATCGGGGCCACCGCGATCTTTGAGTTTGGCTCGGGGAAAAGCACCGCGGCCTTTCTGCGGGCCGGACTTACGGTTACTTGCATCGAAGACAGCAAGCAATGGATGGACGACACGCTGGCTTTGTTAACGGAGGTGGAGCGGGCAAAGCTCACCGCATTGGTGAAGCCTCTTCTCACGTGCTGGTGCGGCGCGGTCCCCATGCCGGGATGGAAGCTCAATGATTTCGAAGTCGAGCGTCTGCGCGAGGCGAGTTTGGTGCTTGTTGACTCCCCATTTATTCCTCCTTTTCGGGAATATACTCTTTGGCAGGCCCTTATCCAAGCGCGGGGGGCTGTTGTCATTGACGACACACGCATTCCGACAGTTGCCCGTTTCTGTGACCGCATTGCTGCAGCCAATCCTCATCTTTTTCATAAGCGCGTCACAGTTGGTCATACTTTAGATGTGTTCGAGCGATGCACCGCGGAGCCAATCAAGTTGTCGCGGGGAGCCCTCGAAACGCTCAAGGGGTGGCGGCGTTATTTGATGCGACCAAATTGATGGCCTGCGGGTTTTCCTGGCACCGTTTCTGTTCATTAGTCGGTTCGCCGGATTGGATTGCGTGGCGGGAAACCCGAGATTCACCTTTTCTCGACTCCAATCTGGAGCAATTCCACTTTCTCAATGAACCGCGGCTCACCGTTGTGACTCTTTCGATGGCGTGATCTCTGTCTGTCATCCGACGGGAAATCGATTTGTGGAGGCTCTCGTCGGCGGCCTAAGCGAGGCCGGCCTGCTGGCACGATACCACACCTGCCTGGCTTTCCCCGAGGCTGCGTGGTGGATGCGGCTCCTGCCGCGGCGCGTCTCCCGGCAACTCGTGCGCCGGTCGGTGCCGTTGCCGGCGGAAAAGATTGTCACCCGACCGTGGCGGGAGTTGGTGCGGCTGGCACTGGCCGGTCACGGGGGGCCGATCACCGCGCATGAGTCGGGCTGGGCGTCGGTCGACGCCGTGTACCATGATTTGGACCGCAGTGTCGCTCGCACCTTGTCCGGGGAACCGAAACTGCGCGGCGTGTACGCCTATGAGGACGGGGCCTTGGCCACGTTCCGACGGGCCGAGGAAATGGGATTGGCGCGGATTTACGACCTGCCCATTGGCTATTGGCGCGCCAGCAAGGCCCTGCTCGCCGAGGAAGCCGAACGCCGTCCCGAGTGGGCGGCGACCCTGATGGGAAACCGCGACAGCGAAGCGAAGCTCGCGCGCAAAGACGAGGAACTGGCTCGTGCCACCATGGTGGTGGTGGCCAGCCGTTTCACCCGCCAGACGTTGCGGATGGCTCCCCTGAACCCCGGTACGGCAATCCGGCTCGTGCCTTATGGAGCGCCGCCACCATGCGCGCGCGCGGAACTCGAAGCAAAGCTGCGTCGGCCGGCCGGCGCAAAGCTGCGGGCGTTGTTTGTCGGGGGTTTATCGCAGCGCAAGGGCATCGCGGAGGTATTTGCCGCGGCGGAGGTTTTGCGATCCGAACTGGAATTGACGGTCATCGGCCGCCCGCCGTGCGATTGCGCGGCCTTGAGCACCGCGCTTAAGAGCTGCCGCCATCTGCCATCGCTACCCCACGACGAAATCCTCCGTGAGATGCGCGGCCACGACGTCCTATTGTTTCCATCTTTATTCGAAGGATTCGGCCTCGTGATTCTCGAAGCGATGGCGCAAGGAACGCCGGTGATCAGCACGCCGCATACCGCTGGCCCTGACGTCATGCGCGACGGGGTGGATGGCTTCATCGTGCCCATCCGCGATGCTGACGCGATAGTTGCCCGGCTGCTCGAGCTGACGGCGGAGCGCGCCCGATTAGGCGCCATGTCGCTGGCGGCCTGGCAACGGGCCGGCGAGTTTACCTGGCAACGATATCGAACGGAGGTCGTGACCGCGGTGCAGGAGGCGTGTGATTTCAGGTGAACCCGCAAGCCGGAGCAGGCTGGCCGTTGAGCAAAGACCGGGGATGGTCCTTCGAATGGACGCTTGATTCCCGGCGCGCAGTAGTGCCTAATTCGTCATTGCGAGGAGCCCGCGAATGCGGGTGACGAAGCAATCCATCCAGCTGGATCGCCAAGTCCCCGCCGCGGCGGCGGGGGCGCGCGATGACATGGCAAATTGGGACGCCACCCGGCGCGCCACCCTTGCGTTAATATGATTCCCCATCGGCCTGGGC
This sequence comes from uncultured Opitutaceae bacterium, assembly GCA_964484165.1. Lineage (GTDB taxonomy): Bacteria > Verrucomicrobiota > Verrucomicrobiia > Opitutales > Opitutaceae > Fen-1467. The sequence goes on from CAZAFS010000003.1 coordinate 39,453, forward strand.
GTTCTATTCCTTCATGGCCACCCGACCCGGGTGATCGTTGGATCAAGAATCTCATTTTTCTCTACGTTTGCCTGTGGTTCGCCGAAGGTGCCATGCGAAAGTGGCTGCTGCCGGGTCTCGCCAATCCGCTCCTGATTGTGCGCGATCCAGTGGCCATCCTTGTCTGGTGGCTGGCGCTGAGGACCGGGAGATGGCGTCGGGACCTATGGACGATCTCCCTCTTGTTTATCGGGGTTGCTTCTTTCTTGTTGACGCTGGCACTGGGCATTGGGCCGGTCACGGCTCTGTTCGGGCTGCGAGCAGTCTGCCTGCACTTCCCGCTCGTCTTCATTTTTGCCCGAGTGTTGAACCGGGAAGATGTTCTCCGTTTGGGAACGTTCTTTCTCGCACTCGCGCTCCCCATGGCGGTGCTGATGGTGCTGCAGTTTCAGGCCGGGCCAGAAGCGATTATCAGCAAAGGGGTGGGGGTGGAACTGGGCGGCCAACTCTCTGGAAGTGAAGGCAGGATACGCCCTCCGGGAGTCTTCAGCTTCACCATCAGCATCCCCCATTATTACAGCTTGTGCCTGGCGTTTTTGCTTCATCGATTCGCGACCGAAGAGCG